>DBYF01000029.1:0-16934 GCA_002310155.1 Mageeibacillus sp. UBA1193
TTTTTTCGTTTTTTCTGCCAAAAAGCTAAACAAGCATATTATTTTATTTTGTCAAGACGCTTTTCGCTTTTGGGTCAGATTTCCATTTCTTCAAAAGCATCGATCCCTTTTGTCGGTTTCGCCCTGTTATCACCATGTTTTACAAACAGCATCGTGATAAAACTCAAAAACGCAAAAAGCGCCGCGTAAGGGAAGAGGATCTTGTAGTCAATGTACTTCAGAAGAGCGCCTGCAAGCACCGGGGTGACTACCTGAGCGCTCATTGAGGCTGTGTAGTAATAGCCGGTGAATTTGCCAGTATCGGCGCCACTGCACATCTCCACACACATAGGCAGGGAATTTACATTGATCAGAGCCCATGCCGCGCCGACGATGAAGAAGTCGATATACATGGTAAACAGGGCGCTGTCACTGCCGCTCGTCGTGATAAAGAAGGCGAAGACGAAGCAGAGACTGAAGCTCAGCGTGCCGATGAGGATTGTCTTTCTCCGGCCGATCCTGGAAGCCAGGATACCTGCGGGGATGAAGGTGATGATCGCGCCTACGTTCGTGATCAGAAAACACGTGGAAGCGAAGCCGAGGTTCTTTCCCATCAGGTTCGAGCAGTAGGTCGTAAACCATGTTGTCAAAGCATTATATGCGAAATACCAGAGGGCAACGGATGCCAGAAGGAAAAGCATGGAACGGCGTACCGGTCCCGGAAGACGTGCGTGCTTTCCTTCTCCTTTCTCGGTAAGATCCCACTCAGGATGTTCTTTCTCTATGAGTTCATTCTCCTTCGACCACTTCGGTTCTTTTACAGTCAGGAGCATGATGCCGACAGCGAGGAACATCAGGGCAGAGATGAAAATGAAAAGGGGCTGGTAGTTGACGTGGTCAAGCGCTTCAGTCTTCGACTCGGGATACATCAGGGCGGAGAAGATGAGGTAGAGGATACCGCCGAGCGCGCCCATAAGGTTGATGATCGCGTTTCCGCGGGAGCGTAGAGGCTTCGGCGTGACATCCGGCATCAGAGCGACAGAGGGCGAGCGGAAGACACTCATCGCGATGAGAAGAAGTCCGAGCGTAATGATAAACGAGATAAGCTTGAATCTCGAAGATGAGCTTGCGTAGCTGTTATCGAGGATCGGCAGGATATTGGTAAGGATGACCGCGACTCCCGTACCGAAGAGGATATACGGCATTCTCTTTCCCAGACGGGTCTTCGTCCCGTCAGAGAGCTTTCCGAAAAGCGGCAGAAGGAAAAGCGCCAGGATATTGTCCGAGGCCATGATGGCACCGGTCACGCTCTCATTTAAGTGAAAGGTGTTTCCGAGGATCAGGGGAAGGACATTATCGTACATCTGCCAGAAGGCAGTGATCGCCAGAAAGGCAAGGCCGGACAGAAAGGTTCTTTTGTAATTCAGTTTCATATGGACCTCCCTGTCTTCTTATATATTTACTATACCATGAAAAAAGTCAAAAAATGGAAATTGCATTCTTTATTAACTCATGGTAAGGTACTTCTTGGATAAATACGAATTCACCAGATGGAGGAAAAAGATATGGCTATTACAAAAGATATGATCATTGCAGAAGTTCTGAGTCAGCACGAGGAGCTGGTTCCGGTATTCATCAACAGCGGTCTGCACTGCCTGGGCTGCGCTATGGCTCACGGTGAGTCCATCGAGGGCGCTTGCATGGTTCACGGTCTTGACTGTGACGAGCTGGTTAACGCTCTGAATACTGCTCTCGGCGAGGAAGCTTGATCTGATCTGAGACAAATAATTGATACTAATGTAAAAGCACTGCTGTCCGATGGGGAGCAGTGCTTTTTTATTCGTCGTCTTCCGGTTCTTCGTCGAAGGTGTATTCGGAGGCTTTGAATACGATATGGAATTCGGAGCCTTTTCCTTCGTCGCTCTCGACCCAGATCTTTCCGCCGTGCTTGTCCATGATGCTCTTGACGATGGAAAGACCAAGTCCGGATCCTGTCTTGTTGATGCCGGAGTTCTCGGCTCTGTAGAATCGGTCGAATACGTAAGGAACTTCGTTGGCGGGGATACCGACGCCGTTATCCTTGATCAGGACCTCTACGGCATTTCCTCCGAGCATGGCCGGGTCATCGTAGCGGTGACAGGTGATATCGATGATACCGTCATCTTTCGTATATTTCATCGCGTTGACGATGATGTTCTCAAATACACGCAGGAGCTTCTTCGGATCTCCGTCGATCAGCAGGTCATCGTCCTCCGGCGCGTTGAAGTGCATGACCTTATCCGTGCCCTCGCACTCCGCGTGATACAGCTGGAACAGGTCTCCCACCATTTCCTTGACGCTGATCGGCATTTTCTCGATCGTGTCATTCTCGGATTCCATTCGTGTCAGCTGGACCAGGTCGGAAATGAGCTGCTCCATCTGGACGCTTCGGGTATGCATGTTCGTAAGGTACTGGACTTCCTGTTCACGGGGAAGCGGCTCTTTGGCATTGAGCATCAGTTCGACATATCCGCGGATCGCGGTGATCGGGGTACGAAGGTCATGCGAGACGTTCGACATCATCTTCTTTCTGGCTTCTTCATTCTCCAGAAGCTTCTCGTGATTGTGCAGGAGATCCTGGTTTACACGGGTGATGTACTTCGTTTTCTCTTCGACAGCGCTGGCCAGATTCCTGTTGTTGTCTTCGAGCTTCTCATACGTTTGTACGTAGTCCATGACGAAGTAGAGTGTGAATCCGACCGCCAGGAACAGAAGGAGGAAGGCGTGAAGCGTGATGTAAACGAAGTACTGGCTTCTAAGGAAACACGAGAAGTGCATCGATACGGAAAGGATAACGGCGCATACATACAGATATTTACCATGTTCGTATCTCTTCACCATGTAAAGCACACGGAAGACGCTGAAAACATTCGTGATCAGGACGAAAACCATGTTCGCGACAACAGAAGAGGGCAGGTACAGCACGCTCGGGAAACCCCAGAAGGTGAGAAGGTAGCAGCATGTCAGCATCGAGAACAGTGTGATCTCGAAGAAACGGAGCGTGTCGAACAGCTTGCTGGTGCCTCTCGGATAAAGTGAGAAGAAGAAAAGGTAAGAGAAGTAGTTGGAAAAGATCAGGAGTGTGATCGTGATGAGCTTGTTCCAGTTACCCGGCATGACCGTTACCATCGGTGAGAAGATCTCATAGAGGATCTCACAGAGGAACATCAGCAGGAAGAAACGGAACTTGGCTTTGCCGTTGAATGTTTTCGAGATGTAGTGACCACCGATCGCGAAGAATACCCAGAAAGCAAAGAGTACGGTGAGGTACATACGTACGGAGTATTCGATCATACCGATGGTGGCAGTGGAAGCGATACAGGGACTGCAGAGGATACCACCGTAAGGAGATGAGTAGTTGGCGCAGTCAATGACGATCTCGACTGTGCCGTCATCTTCCGGTTCGAGCTGGATATCGGTACTTACCTGAGCCGGTTCATAAACATCCTTGGAGTTGGATACGATACCGTAGTGACGGACGGCTTTGCCGTTTACCCAGATCGTGGCTGACTGTGCGATATCGGGAATGTTCAGTGTGATATAGTCGACGTCCTGGTTTAAGACCAGTTCGATGCGGTAGGTTCCGACACCGAAGTTGCTCATCTTCTTAACTTCCTGACCGAAGGAATAAAGTTCGGCGGAATCGCCGAGATCACTCCAGCCGTTAGCGGAGATCGTTACTCCTTCGTAGTAAGGGTAGCGGAGCAGGCTCGTCTCCAGACGGCTGACGCGGATCATTTCCGGTGTGAGGAGTCTGTCAGGATAGAATTCCCAGCCTTTTTCCAGCGTGACAGGCATGCCCTTCGTCTCATTCCAGTAGGTGAGGTTTACGGCACCTGAAATCGTGTATGAAAAATCGCTGCCCCGCCTCTGGTTGATCATAAGAAAAGCCAGAGACGAAACAACGATCAAGATAATCAATAACATCGCGGAAATGCCGACAGAATAACGATTCTTATCTGATTTAACCTTCTTCGACGACATAACAGCAAAGACCTGCGATTCCGAAAAGAATTACTCGGCACGCATGGTGTTGCGGATCGGCGGGTATGTAAAGGAATAACCGGAACCCCACTCAGTCTTAACGAACTGAACTGTCGGATCAGCTTTTTCCATCTTCTTACGCAGATAAGAGATGTTTACCATAACGAGGTGGTTGTCGCAGAGTCCGTCATCTCCCCAAACGTGAGAGTAGATGCGGGCGAAAGGAACGATTACGTTCGGTGTCTCAGCGAGAAGACGCAGGATATCGAACTCACGGTTGGTAAGATGTACCGGTACGTCATTGAGAGTAACTTCACGTGTCTTTACGTTCATGGTCAGCGGCGGGAATTCCATAAGGAAACCGTCACGTGTCATGTTGCGGCGGATGTGAGCGGAAATACGGGCAGAGAGCTCCGGAAGGTTGTACGGCTTTGTCATGTAGTCATCGCCGCCGGCCTTAAATCCGGTGATCTTGTCTTCCAGCTGATCCTTAGCAGACAGGAAAATGATCGGAGCGTTGGAATAAACGTGGATCTTCGAAGGAAGATCATATGCGTTTCCGTCCGGAAGCATGATGTCCAGAACGATACAGTCGTAGGAGTTGGTCTCCACCTTCTGAAGTGTCTGGGCGATATTCGTGGCTACGCTTACGTCATAGCCCTCGTTGGTCAGGAAAGAGCGGTTGATCTCTAAGATGTCGGTGTCGTCGTCAACCAGTAGAATTCGATGTTTTGCCATTTTTGCACCATCCTTTTTGAAAGTCATGTACCCGCATCGCGGGATCCCCAAAATTTACAACAACAAAAAAACTTGTGTTCTTTGACATTATACATTTCTCAAAGAAAAAAAGAAAGCAAAATTGCGAAGAAAAGATGTAGTTTTTGTAAACTCCATAGAAAACGGCTATTATATGTGCTACTATAAAGCAAACAAACGTTTGACGAGGGGATAAGGATGTCGGAACGGCATATCCTGCATGTGGATCAGAACTGTTTTTTCGCCTCTGTTGAGATGAAGAGTCATCCGGAGTGGCGCAATATTCCTATGGCTGTCGGCGGTGACAGTGAGAAACGGCATGGGATCATTCTGGCGAAGAATCCTCTGGCGCAGGCCTGCGGAGTGAAGACTGCGGAAGCGATCTGGCAGGCAAAGCAGAAGTGTCCGGATCTCCTCGTTGTTCCCGGTCATTTCGAACAGTATGTCTATTACTCCGAGCGGATCCGGGAGATGTTCCTGCAGTATACCGACATCGTCGAGCCGTTCGGACTGGATGAATGCTGGCTGGATGTGACGGGTTCGAGTATGGGTTCTCCGGAGGAGATCGCTGATGAGATCCGTGCACGTGTCAGGGACGAACTGGGACTGTCCTGTTCTGTCGGTGTCAGCTTCAATAAATCCTTTGCCAAGCTCGGGTCGGACTATAAGAAACCGGATGCCACGACGGTGATCACGAGAGAAAACTTCAAAGAGATCGTCTGGCCGCTTCCTGTCTCGGATCTCCTGTTTGTCGGTAAGGCTACAAGTGCTGCGCTGATTAAGATGAATGTACGAACGATCGGAGATCTGGCCTCTTTATCTCCGGACTTTGTTGTTTCCGTACTGGGCAAGAATGGGCACTATCTCTGGAGAAGTGCGAACGGACTCGATGATGATCCGGTCAATCCCGCGTCGTATGAGCGTCCTCTCAAGTCTGTCGGAAACAGTACAACGACACTACGGGATATGGAGAACAGGGACGATGTGTGGAAGGTGGTATGTGTGCTTTCCGCGCAGGTTGCTTCCAGACTGAGAAAGCACCATTTTTTCGCAGGTACGGTAGTGATCTGGGTAAGGGATGTGGACCTGAAGTCCTATGAGAAGCAGAGGGCGCTTCCTGCCGAGACGAACGATGAGAAGGAGATCGCGAAACTCGCGATGGAGCTTTTCGATGAGAGTTATGACTGGCATGCGCCGCTTAGGAGCTTCGGTGTGAGGACGACGCATCTTTCGGATGAAGAGGATTATCACCAGATGACGATCTTCGAGAATGCGGAGAAGATCATGAAGGATGATAAGGTCAACCAGACGGTAGATGAGCTTCGGGCAAGATACGGGTATAATATCGTCATGAAGGGAACCCAGCTGGAGGGGAAGAACGATCTTTCCCCGGAGGACCGGGAAGATCATCCGCACGGAGGTTTTCGGGAGGATCTGTGAGATATAGAAGTGCCAATGAATACTATCGTTCACTTTTCGCGCAGAAGGTATACCGGATCGCCCTGGATGCCGGCTGTACGTGCCCGAACCGTGACGGGACTGTCGGATACGGAGGATGCATATTCTGCAGCGGTTCCGGGTCCGGCGAATTTGCCGCGGACCGGGATCTTCCGATCAGGGATCAGCTCGAACAGGCGAAGGCGAGAGTCCGGGCAAAATCTGATTCGGACAAGTATATTGCCTATTTCCAGAACTTTACGAATACATATGGGGATGAAGAGGAACTTCGCGCCAAGTATAAAGACGCGATAGAGGATCCTCAGGTGGTCGGACTTTCGATCGCGACCCGGCCGGACGCGATCTCTGAGAAGATGTACGGCATCCTGGAAGAACTTGCGGAAAGGACGCATGTCTGGGTGGAACTTGGTCTTCAGACGATCCATGAAGAATCCGCGAAATGGATGAGAAGAGGCTATGCACTTCCCGTATTTGATGAGGCGGTCAGACGCTTAAGCAGTATCTCCGGACTGGATGTGATCGTTCACGTGATCATGGACCTTCCGTGTGAAGATGAGGAGAAGATGTTAAGCACGATCGGTCACATCAATTCTCTTCCCGTCCATGGGATCAAGATCGCGAATCTGAATGTGCTTGCCGGAACGGATCTTGCCAGACAATACGAGAAAGACCCATTTCCGCTGATGGATATGGATACATATATCCGTTTTCTCGGAACGGTCATCGAGAATCTCCGTGAGAATATCGTTGTTTACAGAATGACAGGTGACGGAGCGAAGAAGGCCTTGATCGCGCCTTTGTGGGTCGCAGATAAGCGCAAGGTCAGAAACAGTATCGATGCGTTTTTCCGGACACACGATATCGTCCAGGGCAAGTGCTTTTCACAGGGAAAAGAATGACGGGGTCACTGGATATCCTTACGTACGAAAGCATCGTACGCGATCAGGAAGAGGATGAATACCAGAACGGCGAGATAAACCAGTGAGAAGGAAAGCGGAAGGGAACTGTTTCCTATTCTGAGAAGACCGCCATCTTCTGATTCCGGGAATCCGATGAATCTCAGGTAAGGGAATACTTTGGATACCAGGTTCATGTTTGAGGACGGCAGGAAATCGAGCCAGCGCTGATGTCCCAAGAGTGATTTTAATGTGGAAGTGATACTGCTCGAGAGAACGAGACCTGTGGAAACACCGACGGCGATGCCGGTATTCCGGGTCAGGCAGGAGATCGTAAACGCGGCCAGCACGTAGACGAACAGAGAGATGTTATCTACGAGGAAGAAAAGGAGCGTAAACAGATAGCTCGGCATACTTTGGACGGCTCCTCCGGAATAGTAGAAGTACGAAGGCATAGAAGAAAAACCGAATGCCAGTCCTGTGGAGATCGTGGTGAACGCAGTGATCAGGATGCTTCCCAGTATCGACCAGGTAAACAGGGCAAGAAGCTTCGCGGTGAAGATCTTCCAGCGCTTGACCGGCGCGATGATCAGAGACTTGATCGATCCTGTCGCCATTTCCTGTGAGATGCTCGATCCCGCGATGACGATGAGCATGATCACGAGAACGAATCTTGCGGCGGCGAGCCCAATCAGTCTGGCGTTCGCTGCACGGGAAATCCTGTCGGAAGACAGACATCCGTGGGAGATCTGGTAGTTCAGGATCGCGATAGAGCCTTCGAGCTGCTCTTTTCTCTCAGCATTCAGAGGCAGGTATGCGCCGTTTTCCTCATAAACACCCATCTTCAGGTCCTGTTCGTATCTGTCACAGCTATTGAGAGCCTCGATGATCTCTTCTGCCTCGGAATAGCTCATCTTACCCTCGGGGTCAAGTTCCATAAGACGGTTGACTGTCTTGACCGCTATGGAGTTGGCGGAAACATCCTTCTTCGCGATGAGTTCTGCGTAAGCGGCATAGTCATGGTAGAAAAAGGCTTCTTTAACAAGGTCCAGGGACTCTGAAGCGGAAGAATACATCTGGTACCACTGGCTGTCTCTTCTCGAGAACGGCTGGAGATTGAGCTGGCAGAGCTCCTGATATGTACTCAGGTATTCGGAGAATGCTTCGATGGAAAGGTAAGTCGCGCTGATCGGGTAGGCATCGAAATCGTAATTGGCCAGGATCGCGTTATAGCAGCAGAGATTGGCATAGCTATAGATCAGCTCCTCATCCAAAGTGAGTCTCGTAGCGAAAAGCTCGACGACCGTATTATCTACAGTGAACCGGAGAGTCTCGTGCTCTACATACCGGTTAGTGTCGCCCAGGGTATTCTTTTCCGTGTCTCTACGCTTGGTGATCTCGGTCTTGTTGCAAGCATCGTTGTTGAACTCTGACTCTTCAGGAGTTCTGGCGAGGAACGGAAAACAGAAGGAAACGACAGTCATGATGATAACGAGGATCCAGACAGACCATTTTCTCGACAGTTTGATCATCTCATTCGTATAAAGCGCAAGGATCTTACTCAACGGCGATACCTCCTCCCGTGATCTCGAGGAAAGCATCTTCCAGAGAAGATTCGAGTTTCTGTACACCGAGGATATCCGATCCGGAGGAGACCAGAGTGCGGACACATTCGTTGATCTGTTCTTCTTCGATCTCGATATCCAGTGTATCGGATCCGATATTGCTGATGCGGTTCGGGTAGACCTTCGCAAGGATCTCTTTTGCCTTTGCCGGATCAGAGGTCTTGATGCGGTATACAGAGGAGTTCTGCGCCTGATTCATCAGGTCATCGATCGAACAGATCTGCAGGAGTTTTCCGTGGCTGATGATACCGATGCGGTCACACATCAGCTGCATCTCACTGAGAAGATGGCTGGAGACCATAACAGCTACACCCTCTTCGTGGGCCAGATGTTTGAGAATATCACGAAGCTGATGAATGCCGGCAGGGTCAAGACCGTTCGTCGGTTCATCGAGGATCAGGACTTTCGGATGGTGGAGCATGGCCTGTGCCAGACCGATGCGCTGCTTCATGCCGAGAGAGTACTTCTTGATCGGATCATTGGCGCGCTCTGTGAGACCGACCAGCTCGATCACTTCGTCGATACGCTCTTTGGTAACGCCTTTGTGAAGACGCGCGTACATCTTCAGATTCATCCGGGCAGAAAGAGTATTGTACATTTCCGGGTTCTCAACGATACCGCCGATGGATGACATGGCAGCTTCGTAATGGGTCCTGCGGTTATATCCGTTGATGATGATCGTTCCTTCATCAGGGCGGAAGAATCCCATGACCATCTTGATGATCGTAGTCTTTCCCGCGCCGTTCGGTCCGAGAAAACCGAATACTTCTCCCGGGAACAGGTCAAAAGACACGTTATCTACGGCCGTCTTTTTACCGAAGGTCTTAGTAACGTTCTGTATCTGCAATGCGGGTTTTCTATCTTCCTGCGTCATCTCTTTCTCCATCGGTTCAGCCATGATCAGAACCATCCTTCGTAGTTGTTCAGACTACAGTCTGCCTTGACGATCTTCCACTCACCATTGATCTTAAGAAAGGACAGTGTGTCATCCGAATCCATCTCGTTTACCACTTTCTTACCGCCGGCGTCGAGAAACTCGACAGTAGTTTTCGAATATACCGTGATGCTGGCAGAACCGTTATAGATCTCGTGAAATTTGATGTCTGTGATCTGTTTGGTTGCTGAAACAGGACAAAGCTGCCTATCGAAGCAGTAGCGGAAAAAATAGACGAATTTGTCTGTCTCCTGCTCCTGCACTGTTTCGTTATCGTAGAAGTAGTGCTTCAGCGGCTCTGCCTGATTATGTATAGCCGGAATGAGACCTGTAATATCGAAGCCGTTCCAGGACCAGTAATCCAGTCCGGAAGGGAAGGAGTACATACATGAGGACTCGATCGCATACTGGGAAGCAAGATCCTTTACGGTCTTTTTCTCTTTGCGGATATTAATGGCATCGGAAACAAGGTAAATGGCTACAGCAAAAAGAACAACGAGGAGCAGAAGTACGCCCCGGTTTGTGTTTTGCCACCATTTCTTCATGCAATGTCCTCCAGAAAATGTTAGGTTAATTTTACCACACAAAAATCTTACGGAAAGTGACATTCGTGTCATATATATTTATGACAGATTTGTAAATAATTGCAGGGCTTTGAGCGCTTTTGGAAGAGAAAAAACATCTTTGCTTTCTTCCCCCGGAAAAGCACTGAAACCCGGAAATGCCGATGAACAGGGCATTTTGTAATGCAGTTGTAATATTGCAACAATGCGGGCGTAACGTTTTGTGCAAGGTGCATAAAAGTGCAAAGTGTTTCGCCTGTTTCGTGGTAAAAGATGTTGACAAACATGCTATAGATGATATACTGAAAATAGCTCCAGGGAATGCGGGTTCACACCAAGTCCTAATCGGAGAGCCGCCACTTGTGGATGCACAAGGCGAGGTTGAGAAAAACAGAAAGACCATAAGGTGGTCAGGAAACGAAGACGGAAGACGCAGGATCGGATCCAGTGAGGTTTGAGAGGCGAAGGAAGTCGGAACCGTTAGAGCCATAGCAGATGTGAGTGGAGAGCGAACAGCGATTGACGGTACGCGATGGCGGACACAAGTCGCAGGTCAGGTTGAAGACCATGGTTTCGATTCGGGTTGCGGTTGCTAGAGGCAGCCGGATGGGAACGGAACTAAGCGAAATGACAGGAGACGGGTCATAACTGAGTAAGTTACGACAGCCGGTTCGGCAGGGATGCAGTGGCACGGGGTCATTGCCAGTTGGATGGATCGGTCAGTGATGGAAAAGAGGCCGCGTAGAACACATCATTTCGGAACGGACTGGTTGGAAAGGTGCTTCATGAGGCGCCGAGTAATTCCAAGATGAGGGTTCTTCTTCAGGATTGGGAAGGTTCGCAGGTAATGAAAGGGCGACCGTAGGAAATGGATGGAAAGTTGGTTCGCTGGAGCTTTTATTTGTCCTCATTTATACGTGCGGCGGAGATCCGAAAGGGTCTCCGTTTTCTTTAGTGTTCCATTTCCGCGATGAAGGGGAGATTTCTTCCGTATTCTCCGGAATCCATACCGTACCCGATGAGCCAGGATCTGTCGACTTCAAAACCGTAGTACTTGACCGGAAGGTCGATCAGTTGACGTTCCGGGTTATAAAGGAGCGTGCATACTTCTACCGATAGAGGACGTCTCGCTTCCAGAGTCTGAAGAAGATACGCGGTGGTAAGTCCTGTCCGGATGATATCCTCGACAACGATGACATGCTTTCCGGTAATGTTGATGTCCACATCCTTGGTGATGCGTACGATTCCTGTACTGCTGGTGGTATCCGGGATACTTCCGATAGCGATCATGTCGAGCTGCATCGGAAGGTCGATGGATCTCGCAAGGTCAGTAAAGAAGAATAGGGAACCCTTGAGTACGCCAAGAAGAACGACCTCCTGATCTTTATAGTCCTCAGTGATCTTCTTTCCGAGTTCGGATATCCTCTCGTTCAGCTGTTGCTGAGTGAACATGACTTTCTTATACGGGATCTGTTTCAATGATCATCCCTCGCTTCCTCATCCTTCTCCGGAGCGCTGAAACCTTTGAGGCGTTCAGCCAGTTCCAGAAAATCCTTCTTATAGACGATCTTGATATTCGTTCCGGGATATAGCTCCTTGACTTTCTTGAGCTTCCGGTTCTTTTTCGTGACGTATTTCTGATTCATAGTAGTCAGCTCGAGATAGGTATCGAAACGCGTCAGATAGAAATCCGGGCTGAAAGCCAGAGTGACATTTCCTTCGCTGTCCCACTCGACCGGGAATGTCTTCGGTTCGTATTTCCAGTCGATATGATACATGTCGAGGATCTTCGCGAACTCTGCCTCGGACGGATTCTTGAATACAGGCATCTCACTCTGGTGATCCAGGGCACCTTCGCTTCGGGTCTCAGACTTGATCCTCATGCGCAGCTCATGTTCGTGGAACGCAGAGAGGATAGAAGCGACACACTCATCGACTGACAGGTGGTCGGTATTCAGGATCAGATGATAAAGAGAAAGATCCGAAGAATCCTTCCCGAAGACGTGGGAAACGAATCTCTTGTGCTTCCTGTCTGTAGAGGACAGAAGAGTCTGCGCGGAAGTATCCGGCAGATGGAACTGCTTCTCAATACGGGAGAGGCGTGTACTGTCGGATGCGATGATGCGGATGTGCAGGGCATCGTCGCTGCCGGAGAACATCAGCTGGGAACCAAAGCCCAGAAGTACGGCGGATTCTTTCTCTGCCATGGAAAGCAGGGATTCGGAAAGAACATCCTTGAAACTCTTGCCGTCTTTATACTCCGACAGATAAAACTTCGCGCTCTCCGCGAGACTGGTGCGCTGTTCCGGCTTGATGTCCGGGAAGAAACGTTCCATCAGAAGATCACGTGTGATCAGCTGCCATCCGAGCTTGCGGGATAAGGCAGAAGCGATCTCATCGCCCAGGGATCCCATTTGACGTGAAATTGTGATGACCGGCATATATATCGCTCCTTACTTCCTGCGGCGGGTAAGCTTACCGAATTCATTGACTACATACTGTTCCCGAAATGCCGGATTAATGGCAGCGATCTCATCATAAGATGCTTTTCCGTCATTCACGTAGTTGTATGCGACGATGGGATTCGTATAGATCTTTTTCTGAAAGTCTTTCCTGGCGATGATCGATCCGACCTTGCTTCCCAGGAAAAAGTAGAAGAAGAAAGCAAGCGCGATCAGGAGAAGTCCAATCAGGATATTCATCGCTCCGAATTTGAAGGTGAGTACGAGAAAAATAAGCCCTGCGATACTGAGTCCATAGGCGATCAGGTCCATCAGGATCGCGAAGATAGTGGCTTTGTTGGAATACTGAAAAGACGTAAAGAAAAATATCATTCCCGTGACCTCCATCGGCTGATATTTCTATTTTAGCACAACAGTCTCAGGTGGGATCTTATGTATTCTAAAAGACGTTGAAATACTTTTGGAACTGTGCGAAAATCAAGCACATAAAGGAAAAGAAAATTGATGTAGTAGAGGAGTACTGCCATGAAAAAGAAACGTTTTATTGCTGTTTTGCTGGCTCTGTCGCTGACGATGGCTTGTGCCTGCAGTAAGAAGAAGGATTCCTCCGATAAAAAAGAAAAATCCAAGACGGAGACAACTGAAGCTGCTGATGAATCGTCCGAGCCGGAAGACTCGTCCGATACTTCTGAAACCACGGAATCTTCGGAAAGTTCCGAGACCTCGGATACTTCGGAGACTTCAGATACTACGGCGGCTACTTCTAGTCAGCCGGTAAATGCTACATTTAATGCATCTTCCGCGGATACATACCTGGATTCGATCAAACTCGACGGAGTCGTTCTCGTCGCTGAAGGCGATCAGATCGTATATACGAGAGCATCCGGGTTTTCAGACAGAGATAACAATATCCCCAATACGATGGATACAGTATTCGAACTCGGATCGATCACGAAACAGTTTACCGCGGTCGCGATCATGCAGCTTGTCGAACAGGGAAAACTCAGTGTCGACGATACTCTGGACAAATACATTCCGGAATATAAGTACGCCAAGGAGATCACGATCCACCAGCTCCTGAATATGACATCAGGAGTTCCGGACTATCTTTACTGCGGTATCCTGGGCTTTTCCAAGGATGACTTTAAGAATCTGTCCATCTCTTCATTCGCTTCTTTGGAGTCTCTTCTTTCCGAGGTAGCGGTAACGAAACTGGAGCACAGTGAACTGGTCAGTAAGATCTCGGAGTATGACCTCAATTTCAAACCGGGTACTGAACACGAGTATTCGAATACGAATTACTACTTTCTCGGAATGATCATCGAGCAGCTCAGCGGTATGCCATACGATGAGTATGTAAGAAAGAATATCCTCGAACCGCTTAATCTGTCGGAGCTTTTCCCGGATACGGATCATATCGATTCCCACGGACGCACGGATCTGATGCTCTTCCACTTTGACTTCCCGCATCAGGATGTAAGCCTCAGTTATTCGGTTGGTGTAATGTGCGGAACAGCAAAGGGACTTCTCGAGTGGGAGAAGTGTGTCATGGACAGAGCGCTTCTTACGAAAGAGAGCTGGGATAAGATCCTCGACGGCAGTGCCTGGGGATATGGATATGGCTGGTTTATCGAGGATGGATATCTCGAGCATTCCGGCATGACGCTCGGATATAATGCCAACGTCAGAGTAGATCCTGAGTCCCGTAAGGTCATGATCGTTCTTTGCAATATCCAGACACTCGAGAGCCAGCCGAAGCGCCCGCTGGCCGAGGATCTCTGCGTCGAGCTCTGGAAATACTTCGGATGATATTCCGAAAGATATGAGGAAAACTTAATGAAGAAAGAAAATAAAACGAATGCTATGCGCATCCTGGATAAAGCCGGTGTCGCCTATGAGCCTTTCTACTATGACTGTGAGGAGTTCATTGATGGCGTACATATCGCTGACATGCTGGGACAGCCGTATGAGAGTTCTTTTAAGACATTGGTCATGCAGGGAAAATCGAAGGAATACTTCGTTTTCGTGATCCCGATCGCAGAAGAAGTAGACATGAAGAAAGCAGCGAAAGCAGTCGGTGAGAAGAACCTTGAGATGGTCCACGTTAAAGACATCATGCAGGTCACAGGCTATATCAGAGGCGGTGTGACATCGATCGGCATGAAGAAGAAGTATCCGACTGTGATCGATGAGACAGCTCAGCTTTTTGATACTATCATTGTCAGCGGGGGAATGCTCGGCACCCAGATCCATCTGGCGCCGGACGACCTTCTGAAAGTGGTCGAAGGCCAGTATGCCGATATTACTCAGGCGAACTGACCTCCGTTAATAATCTGATTTTATGTGGAGCTTACTGTACGGTGTGATACAGCCGTGAGTAGGCTCCATCTTTTGCCTGGAGCTCTTCGTGGGTTCCTTCTTCCTCGATGCCCTTTTCGGAAAGCACCAGGATACGCTTGGCATTCTGGATCGTGGAGAGACGGTGGGCGATGACCAGCGTGGTCCTGTTCTTCGCCAGCTCTTCAAGGGATTCCTGGATGACACGTTCGCTCTCGTTGTCGAGAGAAGAGGTCGCTTCATCGAAGATAAGGATCGGCGGATTCTTCAGGAATACACGGGCGATCGACAGACGCTGCTTCTGACCGCCGGACAGCTTGATGCCTCTCTGGCCGATATCCGTATCATATCCGTTCGGGAGCTCCATGATGAACTCGTGGGCATTGGCACGCTTGGCAGCATCGACGACTTCTTCGAAGGTGGCTTCCGGACGGCCGTAGCGGATGTTCTCAAGGACAGTGCCTGCGAAGAGATAGACATCCTGCTGAACGATACCGATCTGCTTTCGAAGAGATTTCTGTGTGACGGTCGTGATGTCGGTCCCGTCGATCAGGATCTTACCGGACTGTGGCTCGTAGAATCTCGGGATCAGGCTGCAGATCGTCGTCTTGCCGACACCGGAATGGCCGACGAGAGCGACATATTCACCGGCATTTACGTGCAGGTCTAGATCCGTAAAGACATTGGCGCTCTTGGAAGAGTCGGAAGTGTAAGCGAACGAGACATCCTGAAAGTCGATATCTCCCTTGACCTTCGACATTTCCTTCGCGTCCGGAGCATCCTCGATGTCAGGCTCGATACAGATCATCTCATAGAAACGTTCGAAACCGGACATACCGTTCTGGAACTGCTCGGTGAAGCTGACGAGCTTTCGGATCGGCTCGGTGAAGTTGTTGACGTAGAGAAGGAAGGCGACAAGGTCTTGAAGCTCCAGACTGTTTCTTCCGATCATCCAGGCGCCGACGGCTGCGACCATGATGGTGATCAGGCCGGTCGTAGCCCAGAGAACAGCATGGTAGATCGCCATGTAGCGGTAGTTATCCTTCTTGCTCCGGAGGAACATGTCATTTCCTTCAGTGAACTTATGGATCTCCATATCCTCACCTGTGAAAGACTTAACGACACGGATACCGGAAAGACTGTCCTCCATACGGGTGTTGATCTCCGCGATCTTTTCACGGTTTTTCTTAAATGTTCTCTTCATCTTCTTGTTGAGGATCGAAGCGAAGACGATCATGAAGGGAACAGGTACGAGAGCGACGATCGCGAGAGGGACGTTGATCATGCACAGGATCACGAGTGACCCCAGAAGCTTGATAGCGGAGATCATGAGATCCTCAGGGCCGTGGTGGTAGAGCTCCGTGATCTCGAAAAGGTCATTGGTCACGCGGGACATCAGGGAGCCGACCTTCTGGTCATCGTAGAAACGGAAGGAGAGTTTCTGATAATGCGTGAAAAGCTCGTTTCTCAGGTCATATTCCATCCTGGCGCCGACCATATGCCCGACATAGGCGATGAAGTAATTACAGCAGAACTCGATGCCGAGAAGACCGAGCATGACCAGAAACAGATAAAGGATCGTCCGGCTTGCGTTTGAAAAGCCCTCGGCAAGGACCGTGCCGGTGATGTATCGGATAATGAGCGGGATGATCAGGGACGTCGCCGCGCCGACAAGGGCGAAGAACATGTCCGCGATGAAGCCTTTCATATAAGGACGGTAATACGATAAAAACTTACGCCACTTGGCACTCATGCAGTTAACCTCCGATGTCGATCATCTGATACGAAATGGTCTTGAGTTAACAGGTATTCTAGCAGATACATATTTGACTTTCCATACGAAATGCCGCAATAATATTAGCGGTATAAAATATCTATCAGATGAGAGGTGACCGATATGG
>DBYF01000029.1:16956-19687 GCA_002310155.1 Mageeibacillus sp. UBA1193
GAATTCGTGATCACACGTCCGAATGGTGAGAGCTTCTCCGTAATTGAATACGGTGCGGCGATCCATACGCTGAAGGTTTTTGATAAGGAAGGAAAGCTCGACGATGTCATGCTCGGTTTTGATACTGTTGCCGAGTACCAGGCTTCCGGTTCCGGTCACGGCTCCATCATCGGCCGTACGGCAAACCGCATCAAGGGCGGTGCTTTTACCATTGACGGAGTAGACTATCAGCTCCCGAAGAATGAAGGCGAGAACAATCTCCATGGCGGTCCGGGCAACTTCCAGAACAGCTTCTGGAACGGCGAGATCATCTCCCGTGACGAGGCAGAGGCGTTTATCGGCGATCTGAAGATCAAGAACGACTGGACGATCGAGACAGAGGGCGTGCTTCTTTCTTTCCTGCTGGCTGACGGTGTCAGCGGTGTTCCGG
The DNA here is from genome assembly GCA_002310155.1 of Mageeibacillus sp. UBA1193. Lineage (GTDB taxonomy): Bacteria > Bacillota > Clostridia > Saccharofermentanales > Saccharofermentanaceae > Scatonaster. The sequence continues at coordinate 17,387 of DBYF01000029.1, forward strand.
GCAACATGGACATGAAGGTCCTTTACACATGGGCGACCGATGGAACGCTTATCATCACATATCGCGCGGTTTCCGATAAGAAGACACTCTTCGCGCCGACAAACCACTCTTACTTCAATATCGACGGACAGGCAGCCGGCCGTATCGGCGAGCAGCTCCTGTGGATCGATTCCGAGCAGGTAACAGAGAAGGATATGGATAACGTACCGAACGGTAAGTTCATCGATGTTGCCGGCACTGAGTTCGATTTCAGAACACCGTGCGCGACAGAGAAGGTGCTTGTTAAGACTTCTTCGAACCCGCAGCTCAACTGCAGTAAGGGCGCTGACTCTAACTATGTACTCAAGACAACGCAGGATCAGGTTTCTCTGGTCGCTTCTGTAGAGTCTCTGAAGACAGGAAGAAAGATGGAAGTTCTGACCAACTTCCCGGGTGTACAGCTCTACTGTGCATGTAACCTCGATGAGGACGGCAAGGGCGGCGTCCACTATAATCCTTATGAGGCGATCTGCCTCGAGACACAGATGTTCCCGGATGCGATCCATCACGAGAACTTCGCGTCCGCGGTCATCGATAAGGACGAAGTCAAGGGCTTCCTCTGCGGCTATCGTTTCTCGGCAAAGTGAGGTCTGCTTTTCCGTGAGTTCGAAAAAATTGTATTTACGCGGTCTTAAGGACGGGTTCCCGATTTGCCTCGGGTACCTGTCCGTTTCCTTTGCCTTCGGCATTTTTGCCGTAGGTGCAGGCCTTTCTATATGGCAGACGATCCTGGTCTCTGTGGCAAACGTGACATCTGCCGGACAGCTGGCCGGCGTACCGATCATCGTGGGCGGGCTCCCACTTATTGAGATGGTACTGACGCAGTTCGTTATCAATCTGCGTTATTCGCTGATGTCCGTATCGCTTTCCCAGAAATTGAGCCCTCGGGTCAAGATCCTGCAGCGTCTGGCGATCGCGTTTGGTATCACTGACGAGATCTTCGCGGTGGCTATAAGCCGGAAGGAAGAAGTCGAAACACCTTATATGATGGGTCTGATCACTTCACCTTTCTGGGGATGGACGATCGGTACGGCACTGGGCGCGCTGGCGGGAGATATCCTTCCGGCGATGGTGGTGTCCGCGCTGGGCCTTGCGCTCTATGCGATGTTCGTCGCGATCGTTATTCCTCCGTGTAAAAAGAACCATTCCGTGGCACTGTGCTGTCTGCTTTCCATTGCGCTGTCCTCGGCATTCTACTATGTGCCGGTGCTCTCTGATGTATCGGCGGGTATCGCGATCATCATCTGCGCGCTGGTATCCGGACTTCTCTTTGCATGGATCGCACCGATCCCGGATGAAGAGAAGAAGGCTGATGCCGAAGCCGGAAAGGCGGTGGCCACATGATACGTACAGAAGTATTCTTCTTATACTTACTTGTTATGGCTGGGGTCACGTACCTGATCCGTATGCTGCCACTGGTCCTGTGCAGGAAAAAGATCGAGAACCGCTTTATTCGTTCATTCCTGTACTATATCCCGTATGCAGTGCTTTCCGCGATGACGATCCCGGCGATCTTCTATTCGACAGGATACCTTCTGTCGGCGATCCTGGGTCTTACCTGCGCGGTGATCCTTTCACTGATGGAAAAGAAGCTTCTTACCGTTGCGATCGGTGCTTGTGGTACGGTTTTTATTGTAGAATACATAATGTCGATCGTCGGATGATGATCAGATAAAGGAGAATCAATATGGCTGTTGATTATGTAAATGTTGAAGACAGAGATCTCGAATGGGCGAGAAAAACTTTTGTGAATGACCGTTTCGCGACCGAGGCGGCGGGTGTCATTATCGAAGAAGCGGGAGATCAGGTGTGCCGATGCAGCATGAAGATCACTCCGGTGCATAAAAATGCGGCCGGCGGAGTCATGGGCGGCGCGATCTTTACACTTGCGGACCTGACTTTTGCCGTAGCGGCAAACTTCGGCGGAAGAATGACTGTGTCTATTTCCAGCAACATCTCGTTCATTGGCCCAGCGAAGGGGGAGACGCTGCTGAGTGAAGCGACATGTGTGAAGTCGGGGAGAAGTACATGTTTCTACGAGGTCAACATTGTCGATGATCTTGGCAATAAAGTTGCGGTCGTTACGTTCACGGGTTTCGTAAAAGACCAGAAGTTCTGATGCGCAAAGTATTGGGAATAGTGCTTTTGAAAGAGTTTGAAAAAAACATCTGCTTTTTTGAGATTTCTTGTTGACAACTATACTTCGTTTCGGTATACTTCTTCTTGCGCTTGAGAGAGCGCTCCAGCAAATGTAGATGGAAG
>DBYF01000131.1:0-5029 GCA_002310155.1 Mageeibacillus sp. UBA1193
GCGATCACACCGCGGATCATGGACAGGTGTCCGTTATGGAACGGGTCAAATGCCCCGCCGTAAATACCGATCTTCAAGTCTTCTTTCTCCTTTCTCTTTATTCTCTAAAAGCACTCAGCCCAGTGTTCTACCGATATCTGTTCTGTAGTGTGCCTTCTCGAAGGAGATCTTCTTCACGCCTTCGTATGCGGAATCGATCGCCTCATCCATCGTAGCGCCGTCTGCGTAAACCACAAGTACACGTCCGCCCGCGGTTACGAGCTTTCCGTCCTTAAGAGCAGTACCTGCCTGGAATACGATATGTCCGCACTCCTTGATGCCGGTGATCTCATAGCCCTTATCGTACTTCTCCGGATATCCGCCAGATGCCATAACGACTACGCAGGAGCATCCCGGCTTCCACTTCAGGTCTACCTGATCGAGAGTTCCATCGATACAAGCGTCAACGAGCTCCATGAGGTCGTTCTCCATACGCGGCAGGATCGCCTGGCACTCCGGATCACCGAAACGTGCGTTATACTCAACAACCTTCGCGCCTTCCTTCGTCAGCATCAGGCCGTAGTAGATAACTCCCTTGAACGGACGCCCTTCTGCGGCAAGTGCTTTAATAGTCGGCTCAACGATCGTGTCGTAGATCTTCTTCTCATCTTCCGCTGTCAGATCCGCACCGGGTGTAACCGCACCCATACCGCCGGTATTGAGACCTTCGTCATGGTCATATGCGCGCTTGTGGTCACGGGATGTGATCATCGGGATAACGGTCTTACCGTCAGCAAACGCCAGAAGCGTCATTTCCGGTCCGACCATGCACTCCTCGATAACGACTGTGCTTCCGGACTTACCGAATACACCGTCACTCATCATGGAGATAACTGCCTTCTTGGCTTCCTCGAGTGTCTGGGCAATGATAACGCCCTTACCGAGAGCCAGTCCGTCCGCCTTGATAACGATTGGCATTTCCTGTGTCTCAAGATAAGCGAGAGCTTCGTCCTGATTCGTGAATGTCTGATACTTCGCGGTCGGGATATTGTATTTCTTCATCAATTCCTTGGAGAAAGCCTTGGACGCTTCGATGATCGCGGCGTTCTGATGCGGTCCGAAAGCACGGATCCCTTCCGCTTCCATCGCATCGACCATACCCAGAGCGAGCGGGTCGTCCGGTGCTACGAATACGAGGTCGAACTGTTCTTTCTTCGCAAATTCCACCATCGCCGGAACATCCGTTGCCTTGATCGGTACACATGTCGCGATCTCCGCGATACCGCCATTACCCGGTGCACAGTAAAGCTCCGTAACTCTCGGGCTCTGCTTAAGCTTCCAACAGATTGCATGTTCACGGCCACCGCCGCCTACTACTAATACCTTCATGAATTGACCTCCGGGTAATATATTCATTCCATCGGCGGGAAAAGCACTTCTCACCGACAAATAATTATACCAAAACGAAGAGGAAAACGCATCGGCCAGAAAGGATTAATTCTTAATTGTACATGATGGTCGTTACACACACGAAAGCCGACATAACACTTCCGGCTTTTCTGTGTATCGTTATTCTCTGCCATACCCGATACCTCCAAACCAAACACCCTAACCTGCCCCAATTATACAACAAAACACCCTGAACGAGAAAAGGTGTCCTTTCTCATTCAGAGTGTTTCTCAAATGTCAGGCAATAACTTAATTGTTATTTCCGCCACCCGGATTGACCTCAGGCATATCATCACTTGTCGTGATAATATCCGCATTATCAAACAGAATGATCTCAAGTTCTACATCTTTATACTGTTCTTTCATATCCATTCTCCTTAATAATCTTTGTCGACACAAATGTAGTTCTCTGCACTCATCGAATAGAGGTAATAGAGCCTTACAAGATTATGCGCATCACCACCAACGCTTTCAGTTCCAAGAATGATATTGCAATAGGTTGTCGGACAATACTTTACGAAATACTCGGTGTCATCGCCTTCGACTTTTACCGTCACAACAAATTCATCGCGAATCATATGTGCGGAAATACCCGGAATCTGGATCATCGTACGGCCTTTCGAATCCTGCTGTTCAAGTTCCTTACCATTATAGTAAAACTTCACGTTCCTATTGGAACTGTCCGTAAAATACATTTTCATAACTGTATTTGATTTCAGTGAAAGATTGACTGCGCTGAAAGTCATCCCCGAAGGAAGCTTACAGTCTTCGTCCGGATCGTAATCATATCCACTGAAATTAAAGTATCTATATCTCCATTTCTCTTCCATTATTTCGTTTGCGAGATTATCTGTATTGCACTTGAAATATACCTGTGCTGCTGATCCGTAATCCAGCAAATCCTTAACAAGCGAAACCAGGAGCGGATCATATTGGGTTTGATGATCAAGAATATACTTCGCATATTCCTGGACAGTATATTCATCAGATGCAAGGATCTCACCGTTATCGATCAGATCTGCATGGATCACAGATGTCATATTCTTGGCAGGAACTCCGCACTTAAATACCTTATAGGTTACACCGTCAATAATGACCGAAGGCGCATCCTTGACCAGGAAGATCTCACTCTGAGAATTATCCTGCACTGTGAACTTCACATAAGCAGAATTACTTGTTCCGTTCGGGATCTCCAGGTAAAACTTTACTCCGATATCTCCCTCCAGGCTCAGGGAATGGCCCTTAAAAGCTACTGCGGAATCGTCGAGTTTTCCAATCCAACCGGCATAAATCTTAGTATCTTTGTTTATAGGCGTGTCAAAATCAAAGGGAGTCTGGCAGGTAGTGTCCGTATACCATCCGGTAAAAGCAACACCATCTTTCGACGGATCCTCCGGCCGAACCACTTTTTCTCCGGCATTTACAGCCTGTCTCTCACCGTAATGATCATCGATTCCCAGTTCAAACCATACATCGTACGCACTGTACGAGACTTCCGCACTGGAAAAATACCCCCACGGAATAAGGCTTTCAAATTCACTCTTCGTTCCGATGAAATCAACTGTATCTAGCGCTGTACCACGGAATGCGTAATCTCCACAATACTGGATCTTATTGCTAAGAGAGATTTCGGTTAACTCACTATCATAGTAAAATGCATAATCAGAAAGGATCGTTACTGTTCTGAGATCCACAGACGTTAATCCCGTACATTGCTGGAATGCTGAATCTCCAATCTGTTCAGCACTGCTCAAATCCACGTCAGATAAAGCATAACAAGAATAGAATGCAGACGCACCGAATATTTTCACATTACTAAGATCAATATTCTTCAGATTATAACACATACTAAATGCTTGATACGGAATCACTTTGAGATCCGAACCTAGTATAACTGTTTCTAAAAAATCGCATTCCTTAAAGCAGTTATTACCCAATGAGGTTACGTTGTTCAGATCGATCGTTTCGAGCCCAGATTGAGAAAATGCGCTATCGGAAATAGTGGTAGTATTATTTCCCAGAGTGACTGACTTCAGGTTTATACAATAATAGAACGCACCCTCTCCTACAGAAGTTACTTTACTAAGATCCACACTTGTCAGTTTGACACAATGAGAGAACGCAGATTCCGGAATCTCAGTTATGCCACTACCCAAAGTCAATGTTTCCAGGACCGGGCATTCTTTGAATGCAGATTCTCCGAGGAAGGTGACATTGCTGAGATCAGCTTTTTTCAGTTGGCTACAATAACTGAACGCACCTGCACCAATCTTCGAAGCATTTTCCAGATTGATCGATGTAAGACTTGTACACTGCTGAAATGTACTTTCCCCAATTTCAACCGAATTCTGTGGTAACTCCACAGTCTCAAAAGCACAACCTAAAAACGCAAGGTCTCCAATGCTTGTAACCTTCGGCATGGAAATAGTCTTCAACGCCTTGCAGCTGGTAAAGGCACGATCTTTAATCGATTTTACATCCTTTAAGGTGACAGTTGTAAGATAATAGTATTCATTAAATTTTCTTGATGGAATAGTTTCAATACCACTTTCAACAACAAGTTCAGTGATTTGATGACGATATGTGTCCCACTCAGGAACCTGTGCCTCAAAAGCACTCGAATCAGTAATCGTCAGTGTACCATCTTCGAATTCCCAACCGGTTCCCGAATCAGCTCTTAAACGGTTCGTAACCAGAAAACTCGAACCAACAGTCGCGAAAAGCGCGACAGCCAGAACTGCGGCGATCGTTCTAATGAACTTACTTCCGTGTTTCATAATCAATCCTCCCATAATATTCCTCAAACACTACACATTATAACGATACAGGAGTGAATAGTCGAGAATTTTTAACATTCTTTCTGTTCGCCTATTTCGGAGATGTCTCACTTTTCACTCCCTCTATCTCCCGATATAAAGCAGAAAGCCCCGGAAACGGGATGAAATCCGCTTCCGGGGCTCATATCATTTTTTTGTTATGACGATCAATGTCTGAAGTGACGTACGCCTGTGAAGAGCATCGAGATGCCGTACTTGTCGCAAGCATCGATGGACTCCTGGTCACGGATGGATCCGCCCGGCTGAACGATCGCTGTGATGCCGTACTCGTGAGCTGTCTCTACGCAGTCAGAGAACGGGAAGAAAGCGTCAGAACCGAGGATCGCGCCCTTGGCCTTCTCACCTGCGAAATCCAGAGCGATCTTAGCAGCACCTACACGGTTTGTCTGGCCGGGGCCGACACCGAGTGTCTGCTTGTTCTTAACAACAACGATACCGTTGGACTTAACGTGCTTAACGACCTTCATCGCGAAGAGCATGTCGTCCTTGAGAGCCGGATCGATCTCTGTCTTTGTAACTGTCTTGAGCTCAGCCTCGTCGTAGATTCCACGGTCGTGATCCTGAACCAGGAGACCGCCGTTTACGCGCTTGTAGTTGAACTCACCATCCGGGATCGGAGCAGCGATATCCGGCAGAACGAGAACGCGGAGGTTCTTCTTTGCGCAGAGGATATCAAGAGCTTCCTGTGTGTAGGACGGAGCAACGATAACTTCGAGGAAGATCTTCGCCATTTCCTCAGCTGTCTTACCATCGATCTCACGGTT
>DBYF01000131.1:5169-6046 GCA_002310155.1 Mageeibacillus sp. UBA1193
GAAAGTTCCTTACCGTTGAGCTGCTTCGCTTCTGCGAGGGAACCCTTGACCGGCAGAGCGTTCTGGAAGAATGTTGCCTTCTGGTGCGGGTTCTCGCCGTAACGCATCTCAGCTACCTTATCGAATGTAACTGTGTACTGCTTCGGCAGTGTCTTGTCTTCGGATACGGAAAGGAAGTAGTTGGCGATCAGGGCATCGTAAGCAGCTGTGTGCTCGAATACCTTCTTAGCGAGCTTGAAACGTGTCTCGTAAGTTGTATCGCCTGTAGCTCTCATCTCGGAGAGGACCTGCTCGTAATCTTCAGGATCTGTGATTACGGTTACGTCCTTGTGGTTCTTAGCAGCTGCACGAAGCATGGACGGACCACCGATATCGATGTTCTCGACGCACTCTTCGAAAGCAACGCCCGGCTTCTGGATGGTAGCCTTAAACGGATAGAGGTTAACAACGATCATGTCGATCAGGCCGATGCCCAGTTCTTCTACTCTCTTCATGTGCTCCGGGTTACCACGCATAGCGAGGATACCACCATGGAGGAGCGGATGCAGTGTCTTTACACGTCCATCGAGGCACTCCGGAAAACCTGTTACCTCAGATACTTCCTTACACGGGATGCCTTCCTTCTCGAGAAGCTTAGCTGTACCACCGGTAGAGAGGATCTCTACGTTCAGTTCAACGAGCTTTCTGGCAAAATCGGCGATGCCTGTCTTGTCGGATACACTGATAATCGCTCTTTTAATCATAATGTTGTCCTTTCCGAGTCTTAAGGCTTGACTCTTACCAAATTATTAACTACTTCGATCTTTCCGTCGGCGATCAGCTGGATCGCCTTCGGGAGGATAACCTGTTCACATTCCTTCATGATGCGCTTCTGCAG
>DBYF01000032.1:0-936 GCA_002310155.1 Mageeibacillus sp. UBA1193
TCATATTTTGTCAAATCGCACAACACCTTTTCTGTGGAATTGACATATCGGTGGTGGTATCTTATATGTGACGAAAATTGCTTCAGGTTTCCATTCCGAAGCAATGCGAAAAAGCATCTAAACCGCCTTGCACGAGTGCTTTTCGAGCAGTGGCGAAACAATAAGGAGACAAACTATGTGTATGCGTAAAACCAAAATAATCTGTACCCTGGGTCCGGCCGCGGATTCCGACGAGGTCGTTCGTGAGCTGATGCTCGCGGGCATGAACGTCGCGCGACTGAACTTTTCGCACGGTTCCTACGAGGAACACCAGCAGCGTATCGACCGCGTAAAGCGTATCCGCGAGGAGCTCGACCTTCCGGTCGCACTTCTGCTCGACACCAAGGGCCCGGAGATCAGAACGGGTGAGTTTGAGGGCGGAAAGACCAATTTCGTCGAGGGTTCCGAGGTCGTCATCCGTCAGAAGGATGTCATCGGTACCGATAAGGAGTTTTCCGTTTCGTACAAGGAGCTCGCCGGCGACGTCAAGGAAGGTTCCCGAATCCTCATCGACGACGGTCTCATCGAGCTCATCGTTAACCGCATCGACTGCGGCGACATCTACTGCACAGTCAGCAACGGCGGTCCGGTCTCTACTAAAAAGAGCGTCAACGTTCCGGACGCGGAGCTTTGCCTGCCGGCCCTGACCGCAAAAGATAAGGAAGATATCCTTTTCGCCGTGAAGAATGAATTCGACTTCATCGCCGCTTCTTTCGTAAGAAAGGCGAAGGACGTTCAGGAGATCCGCCACATTCTCGAGAAGAACGGCGATCACGGCATCAACATCATCGCAAAGATCGAGAACAACGAAGGTATCCTCAACTTTGACGAGATCCTCCGCGTAAGTAACGGTATCATGGTTGCCCGTGGTGACCTCGGCGTTGAGATCCCGGCCGC
>DBYF01000032.1:987-2751 GCA_002310155.1 Mageeibacillus sp. UBA1193
ACACAGATGCTCGACTCCATGATCCGTAACCCGCGTCCGACGCGTGCTGAGGTTTCCGACGTCGCAAACGCCATCTACGACGGCACTTCCGCAGTCATGCTCTCTGGCGAGACCGCGAACGGTAAGTATCCGGTCGAGGCTCTGAAGATGATGGTTCAGATCGCCGAGCAGACCGAGGCTTCGATCGACTACTGGTATCAGTTCAGCAAGTCCAAGCCGTCCATGATGCCTTCCGTCGCGAACGCTATTTCCCACGCGACCTGCACGACCGCGATGGACCTTAACGCGAAGGCGATCGTTACAGTTACCCACGGTGGACGCACAGCCCGCCAGATCTCCAGATTCCGTCCGGCCAGCCCGATCGTTGCCGGCACACTTTTCCCGCGTGTTCAGCGCCAGCTCAATCTTTCCTGGGGCGTTTACCCGATCCTCGTTCCTGAGGTTGCCACCACCGACGAACTCTTCGATGTCGGCATGCAGGCTGCCCAGAAGTGCGGTTTCTTAAGTAACGGTGACCTCGTCGTTATGACGGGCGGTACTCCGGTCGGCATGAGCGGTACCACGAACACCATCCGTGTCCAGGCCCTCGGCAAGTCCATCGTTCACGGCAACGGCCAGCCCACTTCCGATGAGCAGGGTTCCCTCGTCACCGGCACGATCTACATCGTCAAGGATCCGGAGCACCTCGAGGCCCAGCCGCCGCTGTCCGAGGACGACAGCATCATCCTCGTCGCTCCGTACACGAATAACAAGATGATGCCGTTTATCAAGCATGCAAAAGCACTCATCGTCGAGGATGACGACTCCGCTTCCCATGCCGCTACAGTTGCGATGGCGCTGGATATCCCGGCGATCCTTTCCTGCGAGAACTGCACGAAGATCCTGAAGGAAGGCGCAACGGTTTCCGTCGACGCCAAGCGCGGCAGCGTTTCCTGATTCTTCCCGGGGGCAGCCCGGCCCGCCCCGCCCCGCAAAAGCCCGCCGGCACGAGTGCTTTTCGGGCAGAATTAATCAGATAACAACGAAAAAGGGATCAAATCGCTGGTTTCGGCAGTTTGATCCCATTGTTTTTGTGGGAGCGAGGGATCACTTTTCAGTTTTTGAAGATTTGATCCCAATAGATCAGCCACCCGACAGGGATCACTTCGCTGTTTTTCAGGTTTCGATCCCATCACGGCAGAAAAATCATGGGATCAAATTCCCATTTTCGGGAAAACGATCCCATTCAGGCGATAAAAAGATGGGATCAAATCGATGGTTTTCAGAATATGATCCCCAATATAGACTGCAGTGGTACTAAATAGTGTCTTTCTGGTAGTTTAGTACCTCCCCGGAAAGAGGCTGGTGGTACTATTTAGGTGATTTCATGCTGTTTAGTACCACACCAGAACTTCGCCGGTAGTACTAAATAGCGAATTATTTGCGTTTAGTACCACACGGAAGACGAATCGATGGTACTAATCGGTGGATTTCGAGGGATTTGGTACCACACGGAAGATCGAGCGGTGGTACTAGACAGTGTTTTTCATGTTGAATAGTACCATCAAACAGGCAAATCGGTGGTACTAAACAGCAGTTTTTCCTGTTTTAGTACTATTTCCGCGCGAAAAGCACTCGCCGCCTCGAAAAGCGCTCGCCCATGCGCCAAGCGTGTGCCCGACCGGGCCACAGCGCCCCGCATCACATCTGCGATACATACAGCTTGTAATAGTCGCCCTTCTTCGCCATGAGCTCGTCGTGCGTGCCGCACTCGGTGATGCCGCC
>DBYF01000032.1:2875-5093 GCA_002310155.1 Mageeibacillus sp. UBA1193
TCGTCGAGGACGAGCAGCGCCGGATCGGACAGCAGAGTTCTCGCGAAAGAGATCAGCTGCTTCTGGCCCTGCGACAGCGAGGAACCGCGCTCCTTGACTTCAGTCTGGTAGCCGCCCGGCATCTTGCTGATGAACGAATCCGCGCAGACCGCACGGCTCGCGGTGACGATCTCATCCGAAGTCGCGTCGAGCTTGCCGTAGCGGATATTGTCCTCGACAGTGCCCGAGAAAATGAAGCTGTCCTGAAGCATGATGCCCATCTGCGAACGCAGGGACTTGAGCGTGACGTCCGAAATATCCTGGCCGTCGATCAGGATGCTTCCCGAATCGAGCTCGTAGAAACGCGAGATCAGGCTGACAATAGTGCTTTTGCCGGCGCCGGTCGGGCCGACGAGAGCGATGCTCGAACCCGGTGCGACCTTGAATGACACGTGGTGCAGCACCTCTTTCCCCTCTTCGTACGAGAACGAAACGTCGCGGAACTCGACCTCGCCCTTGATATCGGGCATCTCGGTCGCGCCCTCCTTATCCTTCACGCCCACCGGCTCGTCGATCGTCTCGAAGATGCGCTCGAGGTAGGCCATGTTGTTGATGAAGTTGTTGAAGATGTTGCCGAGGTTCATGATCGGCTGCCAGAAACGCGCCGCGTAGCTCGATACCGCGACGATGGCGCCGAGCGTCTCCTGTCCCTGCGCGAAAAGCACTAGTCCGACGACGAAGATCGCGCCTCTTACGAATACCGAGATACTGTCGATTCCCGGCCATACGAGGTTCGTGTAGCGGAGTGCGCCCATCCAGGTCGTTCTGCAGTCGTCCGAGAGGTGCTCGAAGATCTCGGCATTCTCGTCTTCACGGGCAAAGATCTGCGTGATCTTCGCGCCGACGATGTTCTCCTGCAGGTACGCGTTCAGGTTCGAGTTCTTGTTCGACACGAGCTGCCAGGCCTTACGCTGCTTGTTCTTGACCCAGAACATGAAGACCGCGAGGACCGGCACACCGATGAGAACGACGAGCGAGAGCTTGACGTCGGTGGTGATCATGAACGCGACGATGAAGATCAGGTTGATGATCTCGAGGATCGCGTTGATCAGGCCGTTGCTGAGCATGTCGCAGACGGAGTTGACGTAGTTAACGACACGGATCAGGATCTTACCGTGCGGACGGTCGTCGTAGTACTGGAACGGGAGTTCCTGAAGATGCGCGAAAAGATCTTTTCGGATGTCATACACGATGTCCTGCGACATGCGCTCCATGATGTGCGAGCGGATCGTGTAGAAGATGATACTTACGGCGTACGCGATGATCAGGAGAAGGATCAGCATATGCAGGCGGTCCTTATCCTTTGACGGGATAACGACGTCGAGTGCTTCCTTCGTGATCTTCGGGGCGCAGAGGGCCGCCATCGCGCCGAGAGCACTGAGGATCAGGGCGATGGTCATCTTCGCGGAGTATTTTCGGATATAGACCCAGGCGCGTTTGAGGTGCTTCAGGGAGAATGGCTCTTCGAGAGTTTCATCGACGCGGTAGGTGTTGCGCTGCGCGGTTTTCGAATTCAGCTTCGCAGATTCGTTCGTAGCCGCATCGGACTGCGGTTTTTTATCAGGCTTCGCCATCTCAGATCACCTCCTGTCCTGTCTGTAATCTCACGAGCTCGGCGTAGTAGCCGTTCTTCGCGATGAGTTCTTCGTGGGTGCCGCTCTCAGAGATCCTGCCATCCTGGAGGATGAGGATCTTGTCGGCTTTTTTCGTNNGTAGAAATACGCTGCGCGATGATGATCTTCGTGCAGGGGAAATCCAGCTGTGCCAGGTGCTCCTGAATAAGCTTTTCGGTTTCCATATCGACAGCGGATGTCGTGTCGTCGAGGATCAGGATCGAAGGACGGACGGCAAGAGCTCTTGCCAGCGAGATACGCTGCTTCTGTCCGCCCGACAGGCCGACGCCACGCTCACCGACGATGGTGTTATAGCCCTCCGGCATCTTCGAGATAAACTCATCCGCGACGGAATACTTCGCGAACTTCACGACGTTTTCCTTCGTGATATTCGTATCGCCGTACGCGATGTTTCCATCGATCGTATCGGAGTAAAGAAGCACGTCCTGCGTCGCCATACCGATGCTGGTACGGAGCTGCTTGAGCTTGAGCTTGCTGACATCGAGACCGTCGACCAGGACTTCACCGGAAGTCGGCTCGTAGAAGCGCGGGATCAGCTGGATCAG
>DBYF01000106.1:0-177 GCA_002310155.1 Mageeibacillus sp. UBA1193
AAGGAAGAACAGCTTTTCGTCATGGGTCGCATCACGGCGCTTAAAGATATGGGATTTGCGCTTGCTGATATTGCAAAGATCATGGACGATTATGACAACAAGGAAAAGCTCGAACAGTACCTTACGAAACAGCAGCAGGAATTAAGAAAGATCTCCGATGAGACGGAGTACAAGCTG
>DBYF01000106.1:245-4059 GCA_002310155.1 Mageeibacillus sp. UBA1193
ATTCCGGAAAGATACGCGGCAACCGTACACATGGTCGTTCCACACTACGAAGACGAGGGCATCCTGTGGGGAAAACTTCAGGAATGTAAGACACCTCTCGTTCCCGCGGACCCGTGCCTTGCGGCAGCGGAATTCCTCGACAAGGAATACAAGGAAGAGAACGTGGAGATCGTTGTATGGATGACGGTCAAGGGTCAGTACGAAGATACCGAGAACGTTAAGTTCAAGATACTTCCTGAAGTGAAGGTCGCAAGCTGTGTGATCAAGGGATCCTACGAGCAGATGGGAGAAGCGACAGCGACAGTCGCTTCCTGGATCGCGGAGAATGGTTTTGAAGTCACGGGACCGATGTTTAATATCTATCACGTATCTCCCGCACAGACACAGAATCCGGATGAGTATGTCACTGAGGTGTGCTTCCCGATCGGGTAAGAAAAAACAAAAAAAGAGAAACAGATTCGGGGAGAAGTAGGATCACTATTTCTCCCCGAAATATTTTTATATTATCGAGGTCAAAAACCGCTTTATCAAACATCGTCTTCCGACCTAAAATAGAAGCATAAATCTTTTATAGGAGGTACATAATATGGGGTACAAATCAAAAAGAGAAAAATGGCAAAGAGCACTGTTCCTGATTGCGATAGTTAGCGTAATCGCGATCTTTACAGGTGTGGCAGGTGTGTGTCTTCCTGCCCCGCAGGTAAATGCCGCTTCGTCCTATAATTCGCCACGGCCGTGTCCGGCACCGACACCTTCACCGACACCGATGCCGAAGGGAACACCGACGCCGACACCGACAATTATGCCAGCACCGGAATTACCGAAACCGGAATTCAAGGATGTCTATATCGGCAAGACTTCCTTCCCGCAGGGTACCAATGTGGGCGTTTACGGACGAGTTACCAGAATTTACTCTTCTGTTAAGCTGCAGATCACTCTGAAGAGATATTACAACAGTGCTAACGCTTACACGGTACAGTCATGGACCGATACCATGGGTGCGAACAGTTCCGGTGTTGTTTATCTTCAGAATTCTTCGATCTTCAAGTACAGCCTGAATCTCGCGTCGAGACCTGCAGGTAATTACGTGCTCGAGATCAAAGCAACGGATAAGACGACCTGGCGGAGTTCAACCAAGAATCTGTATTTCACTATCACATAACAGATGAGATTGTTCATTGGTTTTAATGATGTGAAAGGGACTGCTTAGCAATAAGCAGTCCTTCTTTTTGCGCGGTACTTCATTGCCGGTCTTTCATGTGCTCTATGCTATAATGAGCGGAGAAATCGGTATGGAGTCAGGATCACTTTATGGAACAACTATCCGAACAGAAAAAACTAAGACCATGGATGGGATTTATCGCGCAGGCGGGATTTCTGATCCTGTTCCTTACTGCGGGCGCATGGATGCAGAGAAACTATGGCATCCCGGGCCTTGTGATGTCGGAACTGATGTTCCTCGTCGTTTCTGTCGGATACTGCCTGATCCGGAGGATCAAGCTCAAGGAGATGTTCCCGGTAAAGAAGATCACGATGTGTGATTTCTTCGGTACTGTGATCCTCGCTGCGGCGGCATTCCTTCTGGCACTTCTCTGTGTAGGCATCTCCCTTGCCGTGCTTCCGAAATCGTACCGTTCGGATGTCGAAGGACTCAGCGAATACCTCTACGGCAGCATGAATCTTCCCGTCATGATCGCGGTCGTCGCAGTACTTCCCGCAATCTGTGAAGAAGCGATGGAGAGAGGATGCGTGCTCTCGCATTTCAGAAGCATCAAGAAGGACTGGGTGATCATCCTGATCATGGGATTATTCTTCGGTGTCATGCACTGGTCACCTCTGAGATTCCTCAATACCGCCATGCTCGGAGCGATGCTGTCGTACCTGATGGTAAAGAAGAACAATATCCTTCTGCCGATGATCCTTCATTTCTGCAATAACTTCGTCTCTGTTATTCTCGGATACTTAGGACAGATGATCACTACCGGACAGTCCACGAATCTTAACGACGTGAATATGGTGCAGCTTCTGGGATCCTATCTGTTTCTTTCCTGTGCCGCTCCGGTCCTGATCGTTACTGCCGTGATGCTTCTTGATAAAGAACACCATAAGCCGGTCCGCTTCGCGATCGCAGGTACGATCTCAGGTCTCATGTTCTTTTCCGGCGTTACGATCATGACATTCTGCTCGCTCGCGAACGGTCCCGTCCGCTGATTATACTTCCAAGACAAAAAAGCGAAAGACCTAATCTCTTGACAGTGATTTTTCACTGTGCTATTATCGCTTCAATTGAATATGGAACAAACCGTTGACGCGGAGATAACGGCAGTGATGCCTCTACAGAGAACCTGCGATGCTGAGAATCAGGTGAGAAACAAGTTGTCAAATGGACCGCTGAGGGCGCAGTCAAATGGAGAACCCAGAGTATTCTGCGACGTAAGGCAGACGTGATTTGCCGGGGATATGTTGGTATCTCGCTAAGAGCACGGATCATACCGTGAAACAAGGTGGCACCGCGGATAGTGCAAGACATGTACATTCGCCCTTGACAGGAAATATATCTGTCGAGGGCTTTTTTGTTCCCCCTCAGACAGGAAGGAGGACAAAAAATGAATATTTTGCCGAAGCTTGAAGAAGTAAAGGAGATCGCGAAGAAGAACGCCTACAGCGTCGTTCCGGTAAGTGTCGAGATCCTTTCCGACTTCACCACACCGATCGAGACCATGAGGATCTTAAAGAACGTCTCGACACACTGCTACATGCTCGAGTCCGCACAGGCGGATGAGACCTGGGGACGCTATACATTCCTGGGCTTTGAGCCGAAGCTCTCCATCACCTGCAGCAACGGTGATATGACGATCGGAGACGAGACGATCCATACTGACGATCCGGAATCCGTTCTCCGTAACATCCTTTCTGAGTATAGAAGCCCGAGATTTCCTTACCTTCCGTCCTTCACCGGCGGTCTCGTAGGTTACTTTTCCTACGATTATCTCGGCTACAGCGAGCCGACAGTACGTGCCAGCGTAGAGGACTCCGAGGAGTTCAAGGACGTTGACCTCATGCTCTTTGACAAGGTCATCGCTTTCGATAACTTAAAGCAGAAGATCGTCCTCATCGAAAACATGAAGATCACAGACGGTGAGAACACTCTTTCTGATGAGCAGATCGAGAAGAACTACGAAGCAGCGGTAAAGACGCTCGGTTACCTTTCGGATCTCATCCATAACGGTAAGAAGTCCGAAGAAAAGCCCGGAAAACTCCTCGGTGAAGTCAAGGCACTCTTTGAAAAGGACCAGTTCTGTGAGATGGTCGAGAAGGGCAAGCACCACATCTTCGAGGGTGATATCTTCCAGATTGTTCTTTCTAACCGCCTGGAGGCACCGTTTGAAGGAAGTCTCCTGAACACTTACCGTGTACTTCGTACCATCAACCCGAGCCCGTACATGTTCTACTTCTCGGGAACAGACGTAGAGGTCGCAGGAGCTTCTCCGGAGACACTCGTTAAGCTCGAGAACGGTGTGCTTCACACATTCCCGCTTGCAGGTACACGTCCGAGAGGTGCGACGCGTGCAGAAGACATGGCACTGGAAGTCGAGCTTCTTTCCGATCCAAAAGAACTCGCCGAGCACAATATGCTCGTTGACC
Organism: Mageeibacillus sp. UBA1193; assembly: GCA_002310155.1. GTDB lineage: Bacteria > Bacillota > Clostridia > Saccharofermentanales > Saccharofermentanaceae > Scatonaster. The sequence goes on from DBYF01000106.1 coordinate 3,891, forward strand.
TCGGAAGAAATGATCTCGGTAAGATCAGTAACTTCGGTTCCGTAGAAGTAGAGAAGCTCCACTCCATCGAGAGATATTCCCATGTGATGCATATCGGTTCCACCGTTCGTGGTGTGATCCGTCCGGAGTACGACGCTCTCGACGCGATCGCTGCAGTACTTCCTGCAGG
>DBYF01000106.1:4128-5761 GCA_002310155.1 Mageeibacillus sp. UBA1193
TACGGCGGTGCGATCGGATACATCGATTTCACAGGTAACATGGACACATGTATCGCGATACGGATCGCTTATAAGAAGAATGGAAAAGTATTTGTTAGATCCGGGGCTGGGATCGTTGCCGATTCCGATCCGAAGAAAGAATACCAGGAGTGCCTGAATAAAGCGAAAGCTTCTCTCCGCGCTCTCGAACTTGCACAGGAGGCTGACTTATGATCCTGCTTATTGATAACTACGACAGTTTTTCCTATAACCTTTACCAGCTCGTCGGCACCATCGACCCGGACATCAAGGTGATCCGAAACGATGAGATGACCGTAGACGAGATCAAGGCATTAAATCCGAGAAGGATCATCCTTTCTCCGGGTCCGGGAAGACCGGAAGATGCGGGAGTCATCATGGAGGTTGCAAAGACCATCAGTAAAGAGATCCCGACCCTGGGTGTATGCCTCGGACACCAGGCGATATGTGCGGCATATGGCGCGACTGTTACCTACGCAAAAGAACTTATGCACGGAAAACGTTCAGAAACTGAACTGGATATCAACGCCAATCTCTTTAAGCATTGCCCGAAGACGGCGCAGGTGGCAAGATATCATTCGTTAGCAGTTGATGAAACGACTCTTCCGAAAGAACTCAAGGTCACCGCAAGAACATTAGGTGACGGAGAGGTCATGGCGGTCGAGCACACAGAGTACCCGATCTATGGCGTACAGTTCCATCCGGAGTCGATCCTGACCCCGATCGGCAAGAAGATACTGGAAAACTTTTTAAGATAAACCGAAGATAAGGAGATAATGAAAATGATTAAAGAAGCTATTGTTAAGATCGTAAGTAAAGAAGACCTCACATACGATGAGGCGTATGCAGTAATGAACGAGATCATGAGCGGTGAGACATCCGCCACACAGAACGCGGCTTTCCTCGCAGCTCTCTCCACAAAGAGCGCAAGAGCAGAGACCACCGCGGAGATCGCAGGCTGCGCGACCGCGATGCGTGAGCACGCGACACAGGTCGAGACAGGTATGGACGTATTCGAGATCGTTGGTACCGGCGGAGACAATGCAGGTTCTTTCAATATCTCCACCACATCCGCGATCGTTGCAGCTGCCGGCGGCATGAAGGTCGCAAAGCACGGTAACCGTGCCGCATCTTCCAAGTGCGGAACCGCGGACTGCCTCGAGGCACTCGGTGTAAACATCGACCAGAGCCCTGAGAAGTGTGTCGAGCTTCTCAAGGAAGTCGGCATGTGCTTCTTCTTCGCGCAGAAGTATCACTCTTCCATGAAGTATGTCGGTGCGATCAGAAGAGAGCTCGGTTTCAGAACCGTATTCAATATCCTCGGACCTCTGACCAACCCGGGTAAGCCGACCATGCAGCTCCTCGGCGTTTACGATGAGTATCTCGTTGAGCCGCTGGCACAGGTTCTTGTAGAGCTCGGCATCAAGCGTGGCATGGTCGTTTACGGCATGGATAAGCTCGATGAGATCTCCATGAGCTGCCCGACTAAGATCTGTGAGATCAACGACGGCTGGTTCAGAACGACCACGATCACACCGGAAGATTTCGGTTTCACCACATGCAAGAAGGAAGATCTCGTTGGCGGAACTCCTGAAGAGAACGCACAGATCACGAA
>DBYF01000106.1:5767-6111 GCA_002310155.1 Mageeibacillus sp. UBA1193
CTCAACGCAGGCGCATCCCTTTACATCGGCGGCAAGGCTGCTTCCATGGCGGAAGGCGTCAAGCTCGCAGCCGAGATCATCGATTCCGGTAAGGCAACCGAAACACTCAACAAGCTGATCGAAGTCAGCAACCGTCCGGAGGCTTAAGCCATGACGATCCTCGACCAGCTGGCAGATTACGCAAGAGAACGTGTAGAGCTTTCGAAGAAGAATGTCTCCTTCGATGAGGTGAGATCCCGCGCGCTCGAGATGGCGGACCAGTCTTTTTCCTTTGAAAAAGCACTCGGCGCGAATCCGGATATCGCTTTTATCTGTGAGTGCAAGAAGGCATCTCCCTCGAAGGG
>DBYF01000106.1:6153-7610 GCA_002310155.1 Mageeibacillus sp. UBA1193
GCGGACTGCATCTCCGTCCTGACTGAGCCCAAGTGGTTCTTAGGCGCGGATCAGTTCCTGAAGGAGATCGCATCGGAAGTGAAGATCCCGTGTCTGAGAAAAGACTTCACCGTAGATCCGTACATGATCTACGAGGCGAAGCTCCTCGGTGCTTCGGCGGTTCTTCTGATCATGTCGATCCTCGATGAGAAGACCGCAGGCGAGTACCTGAAGATCGCGGATTCCCTCGGTCTTTCCGCACTGGTCGAAACACATAACGACGAAGAAGTGAAGCAGGCGCTCAACATCGGTGCCCGAATCATCGGCGTCAATAACCGAAACCTCAAGGACTTCACGGTCGATACCGAGAACAGCAGGAAGCTCCGCCAGCTCATCCCGAGTGACGTGATCTTTGTCTCCGAGAGTGGTGTATCTTCTCCGGAAGATGTAAAGAAGCTTCGAAGAATCGGAGCAGACGCGGTACTCGTCGGTGAGACCCTGATGAGAGCAGAAGATAAGACGAAGAGACTTTCCGAACTGAAAGGTTTGTAAGAAATGAACGGTACGAAGATCAAGATCTGCGGTCTTTCCAGGCCCGAAGATATCGAAGCGGCGAACCGCATCCGCCCGGAATTCATCGGATTCGTTTTCTGGAAGAAAAGTAAACGATACGTGGATCCGGACACGGCTTCCGCGCTGCGCTTGATCTTAGATCCGCACATCAAGGCCGTCGGTGTTTTTGTCGATGCACCCGTCGAAGAAGTGTCGGATCTTCTGAACCGTGGTATAATCGACATCGCGCAGCTTCACGGAAACGAAGACGAAGATTACATCGACGATCTTCGTGAACTGACAGATAAACCCCTGATGCAGGCTTTCCAGCTCAAGGGGGAGACCGAAGAAGAAGCAAAGCTCACACTTCTTCAGGCCAAGTACAGTTCCGCCGACTATGTACTTATCGATTCCGGCATGGGATCGGGAAATCCTTTTAACTGGGATCTCCTGAAAGGTTTTGACAGAGAGTATTTCCTGGCAGGCGGTCTGGAAGAAGGAAATGTCGCTGAAGCGATCGCGAAAACAAACTGCTTTGCCGTAGATGTCAGCTCGAATGTCGAGACCGACGGTAAGAAAGACAGTAAGAAAATGGAAGGCTTCGTGAACGCGGTGAGATCCGCTAATTCACAGAAGTAAAGATTAGTAGGGAGGAAGAATCGTATGACGAATCCAGCAGGACGCTTCGGTATCCATGGCGGACAGTATATTCCTGAGACGCTCATGAACGCCGTGATCGAACTCGAAGAAGCGTATAACCACTATAAGAATGACCCGGAGTTTAACCGTGAACTCACGGAGCTCTTTAACGAATACGCGAACCGTCCGTCACGCCTGTACTTTGCGAAGAAGATGACAGAGGATCTCGGCGGCGCGAAGATCTATCTCAAGAGAGAAGACTTAAACCATACAGGTGCCCATAAGGT
>DBYF01000106.1:7702-11236 GCA_002310155.1 Mageeibacillus sp. UBA1193
GGTATGGAGTGTGTCGTCTTCATGGGTGAAGAGGATACGATCCGCCAGGCACTGAATGTGTACCGTATGCGTCTTCTCGGCGCGACCGTTATTCCGGTCAAGACCGGTACCAGAACACTCAAGGATGCCGTTTCTGAGGCGATGCGCGAGTGGACAACACGTATCTCCGATACACACTACTGTTTAGGTTCGGTCATGGGTCCGCACCCGTTCCCGACGATCGTCCGTGATTTCCAGGCGGTCATCTCCAAGGAATCCCGTGCGCAGATCCTCGAGAAGGAAGGCCGTCTCCCGGATGCCGTACTCGCATGTGTCGGCGGCGGATCGAATGCGATCGGATCTTTCTATCACTACATCGAAGATGAGGGCGTACAGCTCATCGGCTGCGAGGCTGCAGGACGCGGTATCGATACCTTTGAGACAGCGGCGACAGTAAATACAGGAAAGCTCGGTATCTTCCACGGCATGAAGTCTTACTTCTGCCAGGACGAAGACGGACAGATCGCTCCGGTTTATTCCATCTCCGCAGGCCTTGACTATCCGGGTGTCGGTCCGGAGCATGCGTACCTCCACGACATCGGCCGCGCGAAGTATGTTCCGGTAACAGATGAAGAAGCCGTACAGGCTTTCGAGTATCTGTCGAAGATGGAAGGCATCATCCCGGCGATCGAGTCGGCCCATGCCGTTGCTTACGCACAGAAACTGGCTCCGACCATGAGTAAGGACCAGATCATCATCATCACCATTTCCGGCCGCGGCGACAAGGACTGTGCCGCGATCGCCCGTTACAGAGGGGAGGATATCCATGAGTAAGATCAAAAACGCATTTTCTAACGGAAAAGCATTTATCGCATTTATCACCTGCGGAGATCCTGACCTCGCGACCACAGCTGCCTGTGTAAGAGAGGCAGTAAAGAACGGAGCTGACCTTATCGAACTCGGTATCCCGTTTTCGGATCCGACGGCAGAAGGTCCGGTCATCCAGGGCGCGAACATCCGAGCTCTTGCCGGCGGTGTGAAGACAAAAGACGTATTCGAACTCGTAAGAGAACTCAGAAAAGACGTTACTGTTCCGATGGTCTTCATGACCTATGCGAACGTAGTATTCTCTTATGGTGCCGAGAAGTTCATCGGTACATGTGAGGAGATCGGTATCGACGGAATCATCCTTCCGGATCTTCCGTTTGAAGAGAAGGAGGAGTTCCTCCCGATCTGTAAAGCACACGATGTCGACCTCATCTCCCTGATCGCACCGACCTCGGAAAACCGTGTCGGCATGATCGCCAAGGAAGCAGATGGCTTCATCTATCTCGTATCCAGCCTCGGTGTTACCGGCGCGAGATCTGAGATCACGACTGACTTAAGTAACATTGTTACACACATCCGAAGCGTTACGGATACGCCGGTTGCGATCGGTTTCGGTATCAGTAAGCCTGAACAGGCATCTGCCATGTGTAAGATAAGTGATGGTGCCATCGTCGGCTCCGCGATCGTCAAGATCGTCGAGCAGTACGGTAAGGACGCGCCGCCTCATGTCGGTGAATATGTGAAGAGCATGAAAGAAGCGATCAGAGATCTCTGATCGCTTTTCTTATTCTTTCGGGAACATCTGATTTTCCATATCAACGATCTTTTTATATAGACCGTTGCGTCTGTTGGCATATGCGAAGATCTTATCCTGGATCTCTTTGGACTCTTTCCCTGAGTCTGTGACCGCATTGTGCATGATATCTGCCACATCCCATGCGGACTTAAGTTCATCGGGGGCCGCCTGAGGATTCGGAGCATTGAGGATCAGTTCGGTAAGAGAAGCATTACGTCTGCGGCTTCTTTCATAGCTTCTTTCCATTTTTTCTACTTTGTTATCGACCTCTAGCGAGCGGTCAAAAAGACGCTGCTCTCTCTTCAGGATCGGAGCGGCTTTGGCCTTGGCATCGTGATAGATCGAGGAGGCATCCACGAAGTCCTTGATCACATTGAAATACTTTGCGTCTTCTTCAGAAACTTTCTTGATCGCCTCATCACAGCGCTGCTTGACTCCATCGGCACGTACTCCTGTGAGCTCGCCTTTTCCGGTCATAAGGTCAGATGTCTTCTTCCATTTACCGGCACAGAAGACGCGTCCGCGAAGGGCGGTAATGTCATTCGGTTCCATGGAGAGTACGAATGTGTAGTAAAGATCCGCGTCATTAAACTCGCCGATGGAAAGAGATTTTTCCGCCTTCTCGGCAGCTGTGCCGTCGAAGAGTCCATATCCGTAAGCGACTCCGCAGTATTCGCACTTATAGAGATTTCTTTCTTTATCCGCGACCAGTTCGCCGCCACAGGTGGCGCAGGTCAGTTTCTTATCTAATGTCATTTCCGGATTCCTCCGTTACATGTTTCCTGCTTCGGTCGCCGGTACTTTTTTCTCAGTCATGTCCAGCTCCTTGAGCTTGCGGAAGATCCCATCGTATTTCTTACTGAGGTCGATCTCTTTCTGGCTGTTCTCATTCATCTCGTTGTGGATCCCTGTTAAGGTTTCGCGGTGCGTTGCCTTCTTAATATCGAGGAAGAAGGTGATCACCAGGCGGATCAAAAAGAGGGCTACGACTACACCCGCTGCGACAAACAATCCATATGGACCAAACCAGTATGTGCAGAAGAATACAGCCGCAAGAGAGAGCATTCCGATAACAATGAGAGCAAGTGCGGATGAACCATTCACGATCTTATCTTCATTGAATGACAGGACATCATTGGCGGGATCCGACGGCTTGGACAGAGCGCCTGTCACGGTATCCTTGTGATCCATGATCCTGGTGATGCTATTCATCTCATCCTTGTGCTGGGATCTGAGCTCGTCGCCTTCTTTCGAAACGACGCTGTATTCCTCATAAAGATCGAGCATGGACGAAAGCGTCGTGAAGTATTCCTTATCCTCGTCGAGCGCTTTTTCCTTCGCGTAAGGGATGACCTCGCGCATCTTCGCGATGTCGCATCTCTTAAGTTTGTCGATGCGCTGGATATACTGTGTGGAGTTGATGTGGCCGGCGCAGAAGACAAGACCTCTGAGCGCGGTGAAGTTCGAAGGATCGTCCTTCAGGACACGCTCGAACTTTTCTCTGGCCGCGGTGAACTCCATCTGACGGAGCGCCTTTTCGGCATCGCCGAGAACATCGTTTCCGTGAAAATCTTCAAAATTGAATTTCGTGTTGCAGAACGGGCAGTCAAATACTTCCTGATCCTTATCGACGATCAGAGCGCCGCCACACTTAGAACATGTATAACTCTTTAACTGTGCCATAACCCAAAACCTCACATCCAGATTTCCCCTATAATGAAATAGTATCGGCTATAGGAGTCAATTTCAAGGGCAGAAACAGCGTAATAGACCCCGCAATTTCATGCTATACTTTCTATTAAGGCTTAGCCGTTATTCTTCAGGAAAAGCACTCGTTCTCGATCAGGAGTAGATTCAATGCATTTTGTCGATGCCAAGGGAATACTGTCCGCGCAAAACGGTATGAATATCTACCGTGGCTGCACGCATGG
>DBYF01000067.1:0-10249 GCA_002310155.1 Mageeibacillus sp. UBA1193
GTGATCTATGTGATCACTGCGACATCTTTCATGATCGCTTATGCCCATCGAAAAGCACCCGCGTCCGACCGTCCTCCGGTCCTCGTCGTTCTCGGATGTCTGGTCGTCGATGACCGCCCGAGCACAGTGCTTTCCGACCGTATCCGTACAGCATATGAATACCTGATCGAGCACCCTGATTCTCCCTGTATCGTTTCCGGCGGCATGGGAGATGACGAACTGATCTCCGAAGCAGAATGCATGTACAGAGAGCTCGTACGTATGGGTATCTCTCCGGATAGGATCTATAAGGAAGACCGCTCGACGAGCACCAGAGAGAATCTCCTTTTCAGCAAGGAGATCATGGAGAAAGAAAATCTCGGTGATACCATCGTGATCGTTACCAATTCCTGGCACGAGCTTCGCGCCAGCATGATCGCCTCCAGTCTTGATATCCCCTGTGGAAACGAAGGAGCCCCCACGGCTCCGTGGAGGCTTCCCAGTCATTACATTCGTGAGTTATTCGGCATCATGTATCAGCTCGTGTTCTAATCAAAACACGAGCTGCGGGGCCGCGGTTCCCGATCAGAACGGCATCGTGAAGAATCCGTCGAGTCTTCCGTATGCGAGGACATTGCCGGTGTTTCCATCTTTATCGGTGTCCAGCCCTTCGAAGATCTTATCGAGATAGTTTCCGCCTTTATCGAAATTCCAGTTGTCAGCGCTCATCTCTTTTTTCAGCGCGAAAACGAATACGGTATAGGTATGCGTAGTTCCCGGCGGCGGATATGGTCCGACATACTGCTTGCCACGGTTGCTGCGGAAACTGCTGTCGATCTCACCCTCGGTCATCGATGTATTCGTCGTGATATAGTCCATATGCAGCCATCCGCCGTCGAGCATGATGACAACATACTGCGTCGCGCCTTCGACCGGATCCCACGACAGTTCCGGATTCACATTCTGGCCATTCAGTGTCTTCGATATCTTCGTATCCCAGATGCCGTTATCAAGAGTCTTCGATGTCACATTGATCGTAGTTACATCTTTGAAAGGTACATCCTTGATGTAGGTATCCGACTTCGCGATCAGGTAATCTTTCCATTCGAGTTTATCGACTTTCGCCGGAATGTTGACCACTGTCTCTCCCTCTCCCCAGTCCATTGTCAGCTTCGCCGATCCATCTTTCTGCACCTCAGCTGCGCACATTTTTACTTCTTCGAAACCAAACTTCTGCACACCTGCGCAGAACACAAGATCGCCGACTGTGTTGAATGTGACATTGATCTTCGGAGTTCCATCTGCATTCGTTCCGGAAAGCGTTTTCACTTCTCCGAGATCTTTTCCGAAGTGCAGATATACGACTGTAGATACACCCTTATAATCTTCCAGAGCAGGATTCAAAGAAGTTGCATCGTCCGCTACGATCCTCCATGCAGAATCGGCAAGGACCGATATATCACCAAGATCCCACTTCGTTTCTTCGGAACTCTCGACTTCCCATGCGCCGTCTTTTTCTTTCTGGATATAAGAGACATTCTTTTCGATGATCTGAGGAAAGATACCCACGCTGACAACTTCTGTCTCGATCTCTGTCTTATGCTGCGGTTCGAAAGGCTTTCCCTTGCATCCGCAAAGAAGAGAAAGAACCATCACGGCAGCCACTGTTTTCATGCATTTTGATTTCATACTGACACCTCCCGGCTGTTTGACTGCATCTTACCCGATAGCCAAACAGGGTCGTTAGAAACATGAGCACAAAAACAGGGAAAATCAGCACAGGTCTTTCATGTTCTTTTGAAAATCCGAAGGGCTAAGGCCGGTGTGTTTCTTAAACACTTTCGAGAAATAGTTCGTATCGCTGTACCCACAGAGCAGGCTGATCTCGCTGATGGTCAGGTCCGAATACTGAAGGTCGGATCTCGCTCTCGCCATACGCACATTCTCAAGATACGACATGCACGGCATACCCACTTCTTTATTGAACGCATCATTCAGGATATTCTTGTTGACGGAAAATTCTTTAAGGAGCGAAGCCAGAGTGATCTCCTCACCCATATTCGCCCAGAAATACTGGATCACTTTTACGACCAGCGGATTTCTGTATATCTCGTCCTGACGGAAGTCCCTGTAGAAGTCCGCCACCGCAAAAAAGAGGATCTCCTCGATGAAGTGCCGGATACGGAGGATCCAGAAATTGTCGGGCTGTTCATTCACCTCATATCGGATGCTGCCGAGAAATCTTCTCAGCGCATCGTTCGCTTCGTTTGTGAGTGTATAGAAAGCAATATCCCGGTCTTTTCCACAGAAACCCGACAAGAGCAGCGCATCCTGATAGATCATCTCTTTCGTGAAGCACTCGTCGAATTTCACGTCTCCCTGAACCAGCTTCTCCAGTTTCTCCTGCGCGGAGAGTTCTTCTCCATCGGGAAGAGCACTGAAGAATCTGTCATACTTTCCGGAGTTCAGATTCTCGATCGTAAACTCATCGCGAAGGATGGTCGGTTTGAAGTAAAGGGTGCGGGATTTGACGCCGCTTTCAGAAACGATCTTCAGTTCGGCTTTCTCGTTCGTCGCGAAAGCCACCGGCGATACGAGCAGGCGGTACTGACCGTCTTCTTCGACCACGAAGGAACCTTGTTCGACCAGCACGATCTTATATGTCGTCTTATCGTCCAGATACTCTGAAAAGCCGGTCTTTGCCTCATAAAAGACATCGATCGAACAGTCCATTCCGGGGCGCTTGCTTTTCGTCACCAGATCCATTTCCCTACCTCACTTCCAGGTTCTATTATATCATTCCATCACTTTCATTCCGCAAAGAAAAAGGACCGCCGGAGCGATCCTTGTATTTCGTTTATTCAGTTCAGAAAATCCCGTTCAGCCTTCGCTGTACAGTTCCTTGATCCTTCTCATTGCTTCGATCGTGTTGTCACGTGTGTTGAAGGAAGTGAATCTGACATAGCCTTCACCGCATTCACCGAAACCACTGCCCGGTGTGCAGATGACGTTTGCCTTTGCGAGAAGTTCATCGAAGAATGCCCAGGACTTCATGGACTTCGGACATCTTACCCAGATGTACGGGGAGTTGACGCCGCCGGTAAATGGCCACTTGAGTTCCGTAAAGGTATCGGCAATGATGCGCGCGTTCTCCTTATAGTAAGCGATGTTCTCACGGATCTCGGCAAGTCCCTGATCCTTCAGGCACGCAGCAGCCGCCTTCTGTACCGGATATGCAACACCGTTGAACTTGGTCGTCTGTCTTCTCAGCCACATCTTACGGAGCTGGATACCGTCTCTTACAAGTCCGCCCGGAACGATGGTGTAACCGCATCTTGTTCCCGTAAATCCCGCGGTCTTGGAAAGAGAACAGAACTCGATCGCACAGGATCTTGCACCCTCGATCTCGTAGATGGAACGCGGTACCTCCGGATCGGAAATAAAGGATTCATATGCCGCGTCAAAGAGGATCACAGATCCATTTGCGTTAGCGAACTTGACCCACTGCTCAAGGCGTGTTCTGTCATATGCAGCGCCTGTCGGGTTGTTCGGAGAACACAGGTAGATGATGTCTGCCTGAAGTCCCGGATACGGCATCGGAAGGAAGTCGTTGTCCGCAGTCGCGGTGAGCTTTACGATCTTTCTTCCTGCCATGACATTGGTATCTACATATACCGGATATACCGGATCAGTTACGGCAACAATGTTGTCCTGATCGAAGATATCAAGGATATTTCCGAGGTCACTCTTCGCGCCGTCGCTGACAAAGATCTCATCGCTGAAAAGCTTCACGCCGGAAGTCTCCTGATAATAATCCGCGATCGTATCTCTTAAGAATTCATAGCCCTGCTCCGGACCATATCCGTGAAATCCGGATTCCGTTCCCATCTCTTCAGAAGCCTTGATGAGTGCATCTACCGCGGACTTGCAGAGCGGTCTTGTGACATCTCCGATACCCATCTTGATAAGGGAAGCACTGCCATCCTGCGCCATGAACTTTCTGACGCGCTCGGCGACTTCCGAGAACAGGTACGTCTCTTCAATGTTCTGGTAATTCTTGTTGATCTTCATTTCTCTATTTCCTCCTACTTCACTACATCGCGCCATTTCCCGGCGCCCTACTTAACTACTTTATATTTCGATCTCACCGGTGAAACTGATCACGGCAGGTCCCGTCATCAGGACACGTTCATCGGTATAGTTGATCACGAGTTCGCCGCCGTTTAAGATCACGCGGACATCTTCACCCTTCTTAGTAAGACCGTTAAGACATGCTGCGACAACAGTCGCGCATGTTCCCGTACCGCAGGCCCAGGTCTCGCCCGCACCTCTTTCCCAGACACGCATACGAAGAAGTCCGGGTGCTTTTACCTCGGCAAATTCCGTATTCGTTCTCTGCGGGAAAATCACGTTATTTTCGAACTTCGGTCCGATGGAAGGAAGGTCCATATTCTCGACATCTTCTACGAAAAGCACTGCGTGAGGATTGCCCATCGATACGCAGGTGATGTTGTATGTTTCCCCGTCGATCTCGACTTCCCGATCTACAACAGTATCGCCGTCAAGATCCACAGGGATCAGCTGAGGGGAGAGGATCGCACGTCCCATATCGACCGTCGCGCCGGTCGCTTCTCCCTTATCGTCCAGGATCATCTTCAGAGTCTTGATGCCGCACTTGGTCTCGATCGTCAGTGTATCTTTCTTCACGCCCCAGATGTCATGCACGAACTTTCCGACGCAGCGGATGCCGTTTCCGCACATCTCGCTCTCGGAACCATCCGAATTAAACATGATCATTCTGCCATCCGCGACATCCGAGGGGGCGACCAGGATCAGGCCGTCCGAGCCGATCGCGAAATGTCTGTCTGAGATCTTTACCGCAAGTGCAGAGGGGTCATCGATCGCGTACTTTCTAGCGTCGATATAGACATAGTCATTACCGCATCCCTGCATCTTCGTAAACTCATACTTCATTTCCCGTACCTTCTTTCTTCACTACACTGAACCAGCACGCCATTGTGTATGGTTTATATATAAATGGATTAAGTTATTACTTTGCTTCCTATTTAATTACCGGACTCGTAAGTTCTGATGATCTCATACGCCACATCCGAGCGGGTCCGTCCGCTGTTCATGGCTTCCTTCTCGATGAACTTGTGCGCTTCTTCTTCGGTGAAGGACAGCGTCTGCATCAGGAGAAGTTTGGCTCTGGTGATCACTTTCTCGTCATCGAGTTTTTTCTTCAGGGCACCGAGCCGGATGTGCGCCATATCCGCAGCTTGTATCGCCGTGGTAAAAGCACTCTGCTTGAGCGGCTTGACGAGGATCGTTGCGCCCATATCGAGAAGTTTCTCTCTCGCCTTCTTCTCTTCATCAGTAGAGAAGGAAGTTTCATCCGCAAGGAAAAGCACGCTGGACGTCGGATGCGATACGGCCGAGTGGCACGCTTTCATCGCGACTGGATCAGAGATAGCTGCTTCTACGATCAGAAGACCATAGTCGCCTTTCTTCGCGCTGCGGACTCCCTTATCGGCGAGAACCTCCCACGCGATCTCGTGCGGATGCTTGAGGCTGTTCATGATAAAATTCTCCAGGACCCGACTTGCACCCGGTTCCTTTCTCAGGATCAATACCTTATCTATTCCTGTTGAACTCATATGATTCACCTCTTTTCAATATGCGGGATCCCGGATCCGTTTCCGCAAAGTAGCCTATGCTAACTGGCGTTACGGCATTTGCGGTTACCTTGAGCTAACGCATATTATTTTTCCTACTTAATAATGTACTCCCGGATTCTCAATTTTGCAACTTCTAAATAGTTAAAATTCATTTCGGTGTAAAAAATCGTTCATTTTCGTATGCGGATTTCATAAATTCTGCAAGTTTGTGCAATTTATCATTCATTTTGTGTTGACAGACGAATTCATTTGACGTATTCTTCTGACATAAAGCAAAGGCGCTTGGAGTGATTTCAGTCCAGGTGCCTCTTTCACTTTTATAAGGAGGAAAAGATTATGACAAACGTACCTGAGATCTTTGGAGAATCGGTTTTTAACGAACAGATCATGAAGGCCCGTCTCCCGAAAGAAACTTACAAAGCAATGAAGAAGACCATTAATGAAGGTCTGCCGTTGAATATAGAGATCGCTAACGTTGTCGCCAATGCTATGAAGGATTGGGCAACAGAAAAAGGCGCCACACACTTCACACATTGGTTCCAGCCGCTGACCGGCATCACCGCTGAGAAGCATGACAGTTTCATCTCACCCACATCTGACGGCGGCGTGATCATGGAATTCTCGGGAAAAGAACTTGTCCAGGGCGAACCTGATGCATCTTCCTTCCCGTCCGGCGGACTTCGAGCCACATTCGAAGCAAGAGGCTATACCGCATGGGATCCGACATCCTACGCTTTCATCAAAGATGACACACTCTGCATCCCGACCGCGTTCTGTTCTTACAGCGGCGAGGCACTCGACAAGAAGACACCGCTTCTCCGTTCGATGGAAGTCATCAGCAAGCAGGCAGTAAGGATCTTAAGACTCTTCGGTAACACCGATCCACATCTCACAGTAAAGACCACCGTTGGTCCTGAGCAGGAATACTTCCTCATCCCGGTTGAACTTTACAATCAGAGAAAAGACCTGATCTACACAGGAAGAACACTTTTCGGAGCGAAAGCACCGAAGGGCCAGGAGCTCGAAGATCATTACTTCGGTTCCATCAAGCCGAGAGTATCCGCTTACATGAAGGATCTCGATGAAGAACTCTGGAAGCTGGGTGTACTTGCTAAGACAAAGCATAACGAAGTAGCTCCGGCACAGCATGAGCTGGCACCGATCTTCACCACAACAAACATTGCAACTGACCACAACCAGTTGATGATGGAGATCATGCAGAAAGTAGCTAAGAAGCACGGTCTGGTCTGCCTCCTTCACGAAAAACCGTTCGCAGGTGTTAACGGATCCGGTAAGCATAACAACTGGTCCATCTCCACATCTTCCGGCGTCAACCTTCTGGAACCCGGTGACACACCTTCCGAGAATGCTCAGTTCTTACTCTTCCTGGCAGCAGTTATCCGTGCAGTAGATGTACATCAGGATCTGCTCCGTATCTCGGTAGCCACCGCAGGCAACGATCACCGTCTTGGCGCGAATGAAGCTCCGCCGGCAGTTGTCTCCATGTTCCTGGGTGATGAGCTGAATGGTATCATCGAGTCAATCGTTGAAGGTAAAGCTTACGATCAGCACGAGAAAGTACAGATGGAGATCGGCGTAGACGTTCTTCCGAAGTTCCCGAAGGATTCTACCGACAGAAACAGAACTTCTCCGTTTGCTTTCACAGGTAATAAGTTCGAGTTCAGAATGCTCGGTTCCGCTAACTCGATCGCTTGCGCGAACATCATGCTGAATACAGCAGTAGCAGACAGCCTCTGTGAATTCGCAGACAGACTCGAAAAGGCAAGTGATTTTAACGCAGAACTCTCTGCACTCATTAAGGAAACAATTACCGCTCATAAGAGAATCATCTTTAACGGCAACGGTTACGATGAGAGCTGGATCAAGGAAGCTACAGAAGAAAGAGGTCTTCTCAATCTCCGTTCCACACCGGAAGCTATGGAGAGATTCCTCGATCAGAAGAACAAGGATCTGTTCCTGAAGTTTGGTGTATTCAGTCTTGCAGAGATGCAGTCCAGACACGATATCCTGCTTGAGAACTACAGCAAGATCATCAATATCGAAGCACTCACCATGATCGATATGGCACGAAAGGATATCCTGCCGGCAGTTACAACATACATCAAGGAACTGGCTGATACAGCGATCGCAGTGAAGCAGGCAAGTGGTGTTGAATCTGAATTCGAAAAGGATCTGATCGCACAGCTCAGTAAGCTCCAGAGCGACATCGCAGCAAGAACAAAGGTCCTCGAGGACGCAGTGATCGAAGTACACGAGATCGAAGACATCCTCGCTCAGTCCTACGCTTACAGAGACAAAGTATTTGTAGCAATGCAGGATCTGAGAGCCGCAGCAGACCAGGCAGAGTCCCTCTGCAGTGCCAAGGTATGGCCGTTCCCGTCCTACGGTGAACTCCTCTTCGGAGTGAGATAAGAAAAGCAAGTAAAGCGAATAAAAACACACGCAATGTGGCGATGTGCATGGGACCCCTCCGGTCCGATGACATCGCCACCTTCGCTTTACGGAAGAAATAAGTGAGGTGAATAGAATGGAAGCTTTATTACAATCCGCAAACGACACTATATTTAGTGTATGGTTCTTGATAGGAGCCGCTTTGGTCTTCTTCATGCAGTGCGGTTTCGCGATGGTCGAGACCGGCTTTACCAGAGCAAAGAACGCAGGAAACATCATCATGAAAAACCTGATGGACTTCTGCATCGGTACTGTAGTATTCAGTCTCCTCGGCTTTGCCCTGATGATGAGTGAAGACTACGTAATGGGCATCATCGGTGTCCCGAACATGAAGATCTTCTCTGATTTTTCAAACTTCCCGATGTCCTCCTTCGTATTTAACTTAGTATTCTGTGCTACCGCCGCAACGATCGTTTCCGGTGCGATGGCAGAGAGAACCAAGTTCTCCGCATACTGCATCTACAGCGCAGTCATCAGCCTGGTCGTATATCCGATCGAAGCAGGCTGGGTATGGAACTCTCAGGGCTGGCTCGCAAAGATGGGCTTCATCGATTTCGCAGGTTCTGCAGCGATCCATAGTGTAGGTGGTCTCTCCGCCCTGATCGGCGCGATCATCCTCGGGCCCCGTATCGGTAAGTACGTCAAAGACCAGAGCGGTAAGATCGTAAAGGTCAAGGCGATCCAGGGTCACTCCCTTACACTCGGTGCTCTCGGCTGCTTTATCCTCTGGTTCGGCTGGTACGGATTCAACGGTGCGGCCGCAACTAACACGAAGTCTCTCGCAGCGATCTTCGTAACCACCACAGTTGCTCCGGCAGTCGCTACATGCGTCACCATGATCTACACCTGGATCAAGAACGGTAAGCCTGATGTATCCATGTGCTTGAACGCCTCCCTGGCAGGTCTTGTAGGTATCACCGCAGGATGTAACACAGTAGATGTTATCGGTGCCACAGTCATCGGTATCGTAAGCGGTATCCTCGTAGTAGTAGTTATTGAGAAGCTTGACCTTAAGTGCCACGTAGATGACCCGGTTGGTGCAGTAGGTGTTCACCTGGCAAACGGTGTCTGGGGTACGATCGCAGCAGGTCTCCTCTCCACTTCCACAGCAGACGCAGGAGTTGATGGTCCGATCTACGCAATCGTTCATGGTACTTCCTTCTCCGAAGGTATGAAAGTTCTCGGCACACAGTGCCTGGGTATTTGTGCGATCCTCGCTTGGACAGCACTCTGCATGATCCCGGCATTCCAGATCATCAAGCACACTATCGGTCTTCGTGCTTCTGCAGAAGACGAGCTCGCTGGCATGGATATTTCCGAACACGGTCTGGTATCAGCTTACGCAGACTTTGCACCGACAGTTGATGACTCTGTTCTCCCGAACATCAAGGTTATCGGCGAAACTCCGATGGCAGAAGCAATCGAAGTCAAAGAAGTTTCCAAGGTCGCTTCCGGTATTCCTTATAAGAGCCCGGACGGCAAGAAGCTCACCAAGATCGAGATCGTCTGCAAAGAGCGTATGCTCGAGCCTCTTAAGTCCGCACTTCTGGATATCGGTATCACCGGTATGACAGTCACCCACGTTATGGGCTGCGGCATCCAGAAAGGTAAGCTGGAATTCTACCGAGGCGTTGAAGTTGAACCTTCACTCCTCCCGAAGATCCAGATGGATATCGTGGTAGCAAGAGTACCAGTACAGGCTGTAATCGATACCGCTAAGAAAGTACTTTATACAGGCCACATCGGTGACGGTAAGATCTTCGTTTACGATGTCGAGAACGTCATCAAAGTAAGAACCAGTGAAGAGGGATTCGACGCCTTGCAGGACGTAGAATAATTCATAATCTGAAATCCCATCGGGGTCCTGCCGGNNATGGCCCCTGCCGATACCGGCAGGACTCCTTTGGATATTAAAAAGTTAACCCGAAGGAAGTAGGCCTTCAGGAAGATAAGGACCAGTGCTTTTTCATAGGATGTAAGAAGCACTTTTCCGATTTAGAAGTTAGTAGAAGTTGGAGGAAATAGATTATGTGTTCAATCATGTTTTACCTGTGTCCCGGACTGACACAGGAACAGTTCAAGGAGGGTTTTGACAAGACCATCTCCAGAGGTCCGGACCA
>DBYF01000067.1:10335-10526 GCA_002310155.1 Mageeibacillus sp. UBA1193
CTCGTCTGCAACGGCGAGATCTACGGTTTCGAAGCATTTCGGCAGGAGCTTTCTTCCGACGGCTATACTTTCGCCTCGGATTCAGACTGCGAAGTGCTTCTCCCTTTATATGAGAAATACGGCGTAGACATGTTCGCTAAACTCGATGCCGAGTTCGCATGCATCATCTACGATACAGATACAAAAACACT
>DBYF01000067.1:10573-12328 GCA_002310155.1 Mageeibacillus sp. UBA1193
AATATCGTGCCTTACAGCAAGAAGGTACTCCCCTTCCCGCCCGGACATTACTACAAGGACGGCAAGTTCACATGCTACTGCGATATCACGAAAGTCGACAAAGTTCTTGATGACGATCTTGATACCATTTTCAAGAACATTCACGACAAGCTCGTAGCGGGTGTCGAGAAGCGACTCGTTTCCGATTCGAAGGTAGGATTCCTTCTCTCCGGCGGTCTCGATTCTTCCCTCGTTTGTGCCATCGCACAGCGCATGGAAGGTCATCCGATCAAGACATTCGCGATCGGCATGAGCGAAGACGCGATCGACTTAAAGTACGCCAAAGAAGTTGCCGATTATATCCACTCTGAGCACACTGAAGTCATCATCACAAAAGAAGATGTCATCAACTCTCTCGAGGAAGTTATTTCCGTTCTCGGCACATACGATATCACCACGATCCGTGCGTCGATGGGTATGTATCTTCTCTGCAAAAAGATCCACGAGATCTCCGATGTCCGTGTTCTTCTGACCGGTGAGATCTCCGATGAACTTTTCGGATATAAGTACACCGACTTCGCACCCTCCGCGGAAGCTTTCCAGGAAGAAGCCGTAAAGCGTATCCACGAGATCCATATGTACGACGTTCTCCGTGCCGACAGATGTATCTCTGCAAACTCTCTCGAAGCACGTGTTCCGTTCGGTGATCTCGACTTCGTCAAGTACGTTATGGCGATCGATCCGCAGAAGAAACTCAATACATACGGCAAGGGTAAATATCTCCTTCGCAAAGCGTTTGAAGGAGATCTTCTCCCGCACGATATCCTCTTCCGTGAGAAGGCAGCTTTCTCCGATGCTGTCGGTCACTCCATGGTCGACCACTTAAAGGAATATGCCGCTTCTTATTACTCCGACGAAGAGTACGAAGAAAGAAGAAAGAAATACACATTCGCGATGCCTTTCACAAAGGAATCTCTCCTCTATCGTGAGATCTTCGAAAAGCACTACGAAGGTCAGGCCGAGATGGTCATCGACTTCTGGATGCCGAACAAGTCCTGGGAGGGCTGCGATGTTAACGATCCGTCTGCACGTGTTCTTAAGAACTACGGTGACAGTGGTAAATGATCGTGATGAATTATTGAGAACAAAGCGGGGCGCGCCGTGCTTCTAAATACGCGCAAAAGTTAGTTAGGAAATCTTTGGTTAAGAAAGTGAGGTAGGATTTATGACGAAGTATATTTTTGTAACAGGTGGTGTAGTATCAGGACTGGGTAAAGGAATCACCGCGGCGTCTCTCGGACGTCTTCTGAAGATGCGCGGACTTAAGGTCGCATCTCAGAAACTCGACCCGTACATCAACGTTGACCCGGGCACGATGAGCCCTTATCAGCATGGTGAAGTTTTCGTAACGGAGGATGGTGCGGAGACGGACCTCGACCTCGGACATTACGAGCGTTTCATCGATGAGGACTTAAACAAATTCTCGAACCTGACGACCGGTAAAGTGTATTCTTCTGTTCTTGCGAAAGAGCGCAGAGGTGAATACTTAGGCTCCACCGTACAGACCATTCCCCACATCACGAACGAGATCAAAGAGTTCATCTATAACGTAGGCCTCGAGTCCGAAGCAGACGTCGTTATCACAGAGATCGGCGGTACGATCGGTGATATCGAAGGCCAGCCCTTTATCGAGGCGATCCGTCAGGTCGGCCGTGAAGTCGGACCGCACAACGCACTCTACATTCACGTCGTACTCGTTCCTTATCTCAAAGCT
Organism: Mageeibacillus sp. UBA1193; assembly: GCA_002310155.1. Classification (GTDB taxonomy): domain Bacteria; phylum Bacillota; class Clostridia; order Saccharofermentanales; family Saccharofermentanaceae; genus Scatonaster. The sequence continues at coordinate 12,327 of DBYF01000067.1, forward strand.
TC
>DBYF01000067.1:12360-13146 GCA_002310155.1 Mageeibacillus sp. UBA1193
ATGGGTGTTTCTCCTGATATCATCATCCTTCGTACCGACGAACCGATCGAGGATGAGTCGATCTTCAAGAAGATCGCGATGTTCTGTAACGTTGCTCCTGACTGTGTTATCGAGAACACCACGATCCCGGTCCTCTACGAAGCTCCGCTCATGCTCGAAAAGAGCGGTTTCTCCGATGTCGTCTGCCGTGAGCTCCGTCTCGAGACNNGCTCCCTGCGATATCAGTTCCTGGGCTTCCATGGTCGATCGCATCAAGAGTTGTGACAAGACATGCACGATCGCTCTCGTCGGAAAATATACACACTTCCATGACTGCTATCTTTCCGTTGCGGAAGCACTGCATCACGCAGGCTATAAGTATCATTCTAACGTGAAGATCCTCTGGACCGACTCTGAAGATCTGACTCCTGAAAACTACGAATCGATCCTTTCTGAAGCAGACGGTATCCTCGTTCCGGGCGGTTTCGGCGACCGTGGAATCGAGGGCATGGTCCTCGCCGCGAAGTATGCCCGTGAGAAGAATGTGCCTTACCTCGGCATCTGCCTCGGTATGCAGATCGCGGTCATCGAATACGCTCGTGGCGTACTCGGATATGACGATGCGAACTCCCGTGAGTTCGATGAAGTTTCCGAGCATCTGGTCATCGACTTCATGCCGGGTCAGAATGACGAGATCGAGAAGGGCGGCACGCTCCGTCTGGGCAGTTATCCGTGCAAAATCCTCCCCGGAACTATGATGGAACAGTGTTACAAATCCGAAAATATCAACGAAAGACACCGTCACAG
>DBYF01000020.1 GCA_002310155.1 Mageeibacillus sp. UBA1193
AGAAAAATGAAATGATGCCAGCCGGCTTATGCCGTGTGGATCTTAAAGATCGTCTTCTCTTTTCCCTTCGTGATCTTCGTACGCAGAAGATCCAGGACTTTTCCGGCAAGAACGCCAAGCAGGAATCCGACGACATTCATCCACAGATCATCGATATCGCTCTGTCCCATCCTGAAGAAATACTGGCATGCCTCGATCACGCCAGCAAGGAATACCGGGATTACGTAGAGGATCCATTTGTGCGGGTGTTTACGCCACCACAGGCCAAGATAGAAGCCTAATGGCGCGAAGATCAGGAGATTGCCGAAGAACTGTACGAAGATGCCGCTGCTGAAGTGGCCTTTCTTGATATGTGGCCAGTAGGTCGCGAACGCTCCCTTGAACGGAATGAGGTTCAGATTAGCAGGACCCGCAAACGTTTTCCTCTGGAAGATAAAAAGATCCAGAAGAAGGATGATATAAAGGATCGAGAACACGATACTGCTGACCAGAAACCCTTTGCTGAAGGACTTTCTGATATGCGGAGCATTCCACTTCTTGCGGGCGAATAAGCGGATCAGGACCGTCACGGATATACCGCCGACCCACATCACGATGATCCGGAACCACCACTCATAGTCCATATTCTTAAGGAGAGATCCCCACTCGTCCTTCCCATTCTCAAAGACGAAGACACCTGCATTCAGGAGGAGGCCTCCGGCTTGAAGAAGAGAACACAGATAGTGGCTCTTCGAAAGAAGGAACATCAGGAGCGTCAATCCCAGCGCGGCCAGCAGGAGAAATACCTCCTGTGTCGGGGACATGAAGTTCTCACTGAATTCGATACAGAATGGATGCAATAACACACCCAGCGCGAATCCTATTGCAAGGATCGCGGGGTGTGTCGTATTTGTTCTTCGTGATGTACTTCTGCTCTTACTTGATGTCATTCTTCGGGTCATCCGGTTTCTTCGCAGAAGGTCTCATATTCGGGCGCTTGATCGGGCCCTTTCTCTCCGGCTTTTCAGTCTTGTCCGGAGCATAGACATCGGAAACATCTGAAGAAACAGGATCATTCGGCTTCGCCCAGATCGGACGGTCGAGTGTCGGTGCAGAAGCCCAGTTCGGAGCAACCGGCTCCTCAGTCTTAGCCGCTTCCGCTGCTCTTTCCTGCTCTCTCAGCGATCTTACGATCGACGGGATATCATCATCGTCATCTTTATTGACCGAAGCTGCCGGAGCTAATGGCGCCGCGGAAAGGAGCAGATCTTCTACTTCTTCCTCTGCCTTGGGTGCCATGTTCACTTCAGGTTCAGCCTTGACGGCAGTATCAAGAACAGACTCGGTCTTCGCCGCAGCTTCTTCTGCCTTTGCGGCTTCCGCTGCTTTTCTTGCTTCTTCTGCCTTCATCTCCTCAGCCAGACGGTTAACTTCCGCTTCCAGTTCTTCTACAGAACGGACCTGGGATCTGGCGGAAGGTCTCATATTCGGACGCTTGACCTGACCGGACGCGTCAGGTGCCGGCTTGAATGCGGACTTCGTCGCTGCTGCAGCTCCTGCCACCGCAGCCGAAGATCTCGGAGAGGTGGAAGCCTTAGCTGCCGCATCAGTGCTTTTCGCCGCGGAAGCATCTCCACCATTCGCAGGAGACGTACGTGCTACCGGACGGTATCTTCCCGCAAATGCGTTATTTGTGCTTGCGGGTTCGGAAACCTCAGTTGTCTGAGGAGCCATTTCCCACGGAATGTCGCGCTTCAGCTTCTCCGGGAGATGCAGACGGTCGACCAGATTGTTCCATGCCTTCGGATTCTTGAAGAACATGTACAGCAGTACTGCGATCAGAAGAAGGAGCAGGAACAGGAATCCGTAGAGTACGATCTTGCCCACCGGGAATCCGCCGCTTTTCTTAGCTACTGCTGTCGCTGCCGCAGCTACTTTTGTCGTCTCAGCCGGAGCCTCTGTCTCCACAGCATCCGGAGCAGAAGTTGCCGGCGCGGTGGTCTCAGAAGGAACGTTATCCGGATCGATCACGCCGTTATACTCAGAGAGCGAGATACCACGGTTACCGAGCGGGACCGCGTGATCCAGTCCGACGAACTTATCGTCCTGCTGCCACAGAACTTCCTTAACGAACGCGTACTTCGCGTCGTCCCATGTCGTAAAGTCATCGAGGACCAGTCCGCCGGTATCGCCGGAGTTCGAGTTATAGCACCAGAACGTGAAGTTGAGGTGGTTCTCGCCGATCAGCTGTCGGAGATATGTCATCCAGGTAAGGTTCGGTTCAGTCATGAATCCGCCCCACTCACCGATCAGGATCGGAGCGATCCTCTCGTTGTGGATATAGAGCCAGTTATCGTTCCAGCAATCTGTCTTCAGGGAATCGTATGTGAATTCACCCTCAAACCAAGGCTGCTGGTATACCGTCGGGCCGTAGTCATGCGGGGAATAAACGATCTGTCTGTTTCTCGCCTCGGAACCGAAATCGATCGGATAATCCTTGACGCCGCGGAGGTTCGCACCCCACCATGTGGTGAGATAGTCATCCATGTTGGTGCTGGAGAAATCCTTGTTAGCGTTGATATCCTTCGGGTAGATCTCGATACCTTCGATCACAATCAGCAGGTTCGGGTTCGCGTCCAGAGCGAGATTACCGGCAACCTCAGCGATGTGCTTCCAGTTGTTATCCAGATCGGAATCATTCCAGATTGCCTTATCTTCATTTGCCTTACCATGAGGCTCATTCTTCAGGTCGAGAGCAATGACAGTATCATTGTCCTTATAGCGGTCAGCAAGATACTGGACAGCATCGTAGTAACCCTGGAGGGATACCTTGTCCGTGTACCACAGATTCGTCATATGACCTGCGGCATCGGAGTTTGCGCTGTGGATATCGAGCATGACCTTGAGGCCGTATCTCTGGCAGAGCATCAGCGCATAGTCGAAGATCTGCTGGCTGTTCTTGCCCTCAAGCTCAGCATTCGTTGCCTTGTTATAGTTTGCTTCCGGATACTCGCCGTTCTTCCATGCGAGGACCAGTTCGGCAGACATCGGGATACGCAGGAGGTTAAATCCGTGATCCGCGATCGAGCGGAGCGCAGTCTCCATGTTGCAGTTCCAGCATCCGTCGAAGATATTCGTTCCGGTGTTATAACCGAACCAGTTGACACCGGTCAGCCAGACCTGTGTGCCGTTCTTATCCACGATGCGGTTGCCGACTGTTGTCAGCCAGTCATCGCCATCGACCGGTTCGAGAGAAAGCACTGAGGTATCAGATGGTTCTGTATTCTCAGTTGTTGTCTCCGTCGGAACTCCTGTTGTCTCGGGAGCCGGGGTCGTTTCTGCAGGAGCTTTTGTCGTTTCAACAGGTGCCGGTGTCGTCTCCGAAGGTTTTACCGGTTCCGGATCTGTTTCTGTCGGCTTCGGCGGAACTGGTGTTGGGTCCGTCTCTGTCGGTTTTGGCGGTACCGGCGTCGGGTCAGACGGCTTCGGCGGTACAGGTGACGGATCCGTCTCTGTCGGCTTCGGAGGTACAGGTGTCGGATCTGCATACTTAACAGATGCAGAAGGATGAGCAGTTGGTGTCCACACATAAGGCTGACCATTAGGCATAGCGATATTAAAACCAACTCGCGTTTCTCCACCTGGCTTAATTTCCTTTGCCCATTCAGCACCTGTCACCTTGATGGTTGTTCCAGATACAGAAACTGTACATCCGGCATTCGGTTCAGCCTGCATACCATCCGGGCAAGAGAGGGTTACCGACCAGGAACTGATGGGTTTGTCCGTATTGTTCTTTACATAGACTTCAACATACGGCGACCATTCGCTTCCTCTAGTAACCGTTACATCCACATCTGCCGCGCGCAGCATCCCCAGCGGCGCGAATATGAGCATGAATGTGAGCAGTAAGCT
>DBYF01000115.1:0-8472 GCA_002310155.1 Mageeibacillus sp. UBA1193
TCGTCCCAGTTCGTATTCACGAAGTCGAGAGAGTGCTTCTGCGACTTTATCAGAGGACTTCTTACTGAGGAATCGGCGGATAAGTATTTAAAGAATGTAGATAAGGACTTTGTTCTTCATAAGGATAAGGTACATATGATCCCTGTCTCGGAGAAACTGTTCTCTGGTCTGAAGGTCGTGAAGATGGGAGATTTCCCGGGTGAGATCAAGGAGACAGCGAAGGGAAGGACATTCATTCCGTCGCAGGCTCTGGCGCTCGAACATAACAGATCCCAGATCAGGGAGTCACGTTTCCTGTCCCTGAAAAGAGACGATGAGAGACTCATCCGTTATCTTCGTTGTGAGACGATCATGCTTACTGAAGAAGAGATGGAGAAACTGGACGACGGAAAGAATATCGTAGTCGCGGTAGAAGACCTGCCGCTCGGATTTGCAAAAGTCACCGGAGCGGTTCTTAAAAACCTGTATCCGAAGGCATGGAGGCTGATGTAATGTACGATCGCAGAAGCTCCGATAAAGATAAAAGAGTGAAGAAAGAGGAGAAGAACATGGAACGTTTTCTGGTAGCCAGCAAGAATAAGGATAAGATCCACGAGATCAAGGAGATACTGGACGGATTCCCGTTCGAGATCGTCGGTATGGAGAGCATCGGTATCCATACGGATATCGTAGAGGACGCGGATTCCTTCGAAGGGAATGCCCTGATCAAGGCCAGCACGATCCAAAAGCAGGTCGGCGGATTTGTCATGGCAGACGATTCCGGTCTGTGCATCGACGCGCTCGACGGCGCTCCGGGAATCTATTCCTCACGTTTCTGCGGTGAAGACTCCACATATCAGGAGAAGTTTGAAAAGATCTGGGAGATGCTGAAGGATGTTCCGAAAGACCAGTGGACTGCGCACTTCGTCTGTGCGATCGCTGTTGTCCGTCCGGATGGATCCCATTTCGTAGTCAAGGAACAGTGCGATGGCGTACTTATTGACGAACCGAGAGGAGAGAACGGATTCGGATATGATCCGATCTTCTTCGTTCCGGAGATCGGAAAAACGACTGCGGAGATCTCCGATGAGGAAAAGAACGCGATCAGCCATCGTGGTAAGGCACTCCGGTCTATGCTTGCCATTTTAAAGGAATCGTGATATACTTTCCTGCGTGCACAAGTGTACACGCACGGTGGACACTTGACAGCGCGAAATCTACTTTCAAATGAGGCCGGATATGTCCGAAAATAACGACTATTTACTGGTTAAAGCAGATGTTCTGCCTGAAGTATTTGTCAAGGTCATGGAAGCTAAGAGACTCCTGAATTCAGGAAAAGCCGTCTCGGTCAACGAAGCCGTCAAGATGGTCAGTCTTTCACGTTCCGCTTATTACAAGTACAAAGACGCTGTTATGCCTTTTTATGAGACGTCCCAGGGAAAGATCGTTACCTTGATCGTGGCGGTCGAGAATTTTCCGGGTATCCTGGCGGGCATTATCCAGTGTATCGCCTTCGTAAAGGGTAATATCCTGACGATCAACCAGAATATCCCGATCAACGGACTTGCCGATGTGTCTGTTTCCATGGAGACGGACCGTATGACGAGTTCCATCGATACGCTGATCAATGAAGTAGAGAAAATTCCGGGAGTTCGATCCTGCAGAATCATGGCCAGGGAGTGATATATATATGAAGAGCATTGCCATTTTAGGATTTGGTGTTGTCGGCTGCGGTGTAGCTGAAGTAATTGAAATGAATAAAGAGAGGATCGCGAAACGTCTCGGTGAGGAACTGAGAGTAAAGAAGATCCTGGACATCCACGAGTTTCCGGATAGTCCTTTTGCCTCTTTAGTTACTACTAAGAAAGAAGATGTATTCGAAGATCCGGAGATCTCTATCGTAGTTGAGACCATCGGTGGCGCAAGAATCGCATATGAATATACCAAGTGTGCGCTTTCCGCAGGAAAGACAGTCGTTACATCGAATAAGGAACTTGTATCGACTCATGGTGTCGAGCTCATGAAGATTGCTCATGAGAATCACTGCAACTATATCTTTGAGGCTGCTGTCGGCGGTGGTATTCCGATCATCCGTCCTATGCAGAGATGCCTTGCAGCTAACAAAGTAGAGCGTATCGCGGGTATCGTAAATGGTACCACCAACTATATCCTGACACAGATGGCCGAGAGCGGCGCGGACTTCGATGCTGCGCTGAAGGAAGCTCAGAGCAAGGGATATGCAGAGGCGAATCCGTCCGCGGATATCGATGGTATCGATGCGCAGAGAAAGATCTCTATCCTGAGTACTATTGCTCTGGACGGTGCTTATGTTGATCCGACCAAGCTCTTTACAGTAGGTATTACCGCGATCACCACCAAAGATATGGAATATGCGAAAGAGATGAACGCATCGATCAAACTTCTGGCGGTTTTCGAGAATAAGGAAGAAGGTGCATTTGCCTATGTAGCGCCGCATCTTGTTTCCAAGAGTCATCCGCTGGCTTGTGCTAATGATGTATTTAACGCCATCATGGTTACCGGTAATGCAGTTGGTGACGCAATGTTCTACGGCCAGGGTGCAGGTAAACTGGCGACAGCATCTGCTGTTGTCGGTGATGTCATGGATGCCGCTGAGCACCAGACAAGAAACGCTCATGTGATCGGCTGGTATGAATCCGATAAGCCGGTCCTTTCTCCGATCGAAGAACATACAGTTTCTGTACTCCTTCGTCTTCCGGATTCCGTATCTGACGAGCAGATCGCGGAGAGCTTCCCGGAGATCTCCTGCCAGCCATGTGTCTATGAGGCAGAAGGTGAGAAGGCAGTTATCCTCGGTAAAGACGGCGATCTGAATGAAGCAAAGCTCGCGATCGGTCTTGAGAACTTTGAGGATGTCCTGAGCGTGATCCGTATTTTCTGATCAATGTGACGAATTGATAAGATATCTTCGTATCTGTAATGCTATAATCTGTTTTGTATTTAGGAAGTTCTGAGGAGAACTAAAAGGGAGGACTATTTTATGGACATGAATGAATTGATTGCCCAGTATCCTGCGATCGCAGAGAAAGCTAACCAGCTTGGAAAGATCAAAGAAGGCCGTTTCAACAAAAAGGCATACGCACGTTCTATCGATGAGTGGAACAGCTTTTTCCCTGAAGAACTGCAGAAGCTTAACGCTGAGTTTGCAAATTCTGAGATTGTTATGAAGAAGGCTGTGTTTACACAAACCGCACTCTGCTACTATGAGTCCGGATGTTTCCATTGCATCCCGGTAAAAGATGTTGTGTGGGTATATGCTTATGTGATCAAAGAATCCATGAATTTTATTCCGACAGGAAAGATCCATCAGATCCGTGTCATTGACAGATCCGGTGAGATGCATATCGTAGCTACACAGAATACAGGTCCGTTCACGAAGAAGACTCCTGCAACAGATGAGATCGGCAAGATGAAGACAATGCTCGATCCGGTCCGTCCGGGTATCTTCTACGGATACTCGAAAGAGCTCGAACAGTTTGTTTTCGGAAACCTTCCGGCGGCATGCGCGCAGGTAGATAATGCTTCCCAGCCGCAGCAGTAATTGATCCTGATCTGAGTTAATTGGTAAAAGAAAATCCCCTGAACAAACTGTTCAGGGGATTTTTATTGCTGTTTTTTTCTAAGATCTTATCAGATCTGGTTCGCACTGTACTCTGCGTAGAGAGTGGACATCTTGTTCATCAGCTTGTTCATCTCCTGCTGGAGCTTGCTGAGTTCCTTTAAGTTCTTGGCATCGATAGCCAGGCGGATCTCCTTGAAGATGGAGACATAATCAGAACTGTCTTTTGCAAGATGGCTGCGGATCTCATCGATCTCTTTCCAGAGAGCGGAATCGTAACTGTTCGACGGATCGTGGAACGGAACGACGTTTCTGATCTGAGACAGGTTCGACGGGATGATACGCTCGGAAAGTTCCATCTGCCAGCGGTCGAGCATAGCGTGTGCGTAGGAGGAGATCAGCTGGTCGCTGAATACATCACCGGCGCAAAGGATCGGGAGCATATCATCAGCATGGAGCAGGCAGCGCAGGGAATCATATACTGTTGCCGGCGGAGTGCCGAAGAGACGGTCTCGTTCTTCATTCGTGTAATGTGTGAAGATATCATCTTCGCAACGGTAAACTCTGTCTTTCTCGAGGTAATCTGCCTCTTCACCGTATCCCTTGCAGAATTCCTTCTCCAGTTCCTGTGTGGAATGTCCGGATGTTACCGCGTACTCAATACCGTCGAGCATGCACTGGTAGGCAGCGGACAGGCAAAGGTAAGTGTTGGTGTGCGGGTTCGGGGAACGGACCTCGAAACGTGTCTGTACAGCACTCTCGGAGTTTCTGATGAGACCAAGGAGTACGGAACGGTTACGGGAAGGAGTATTGATATCCTTGCCGAGAGAAGCGATCGCGTGTGTCGGAGCTTCATAACCGGGCTGCAGTCTTAAGAATGCATCTGTAGTTACGGAGATGAAAGGATTGATCAGATCGTAGTGCTTCATGAAGCCCATGAGTGCGCCCCAGCCGATCGTTCCGAGGAAATCCGTGTGCATGTCCTTCGGGCTGAAAAGGTTGACCTTGTGTCCGTCCTTAAGGAAAGCAACCGCATTTACATGTGTGTGCTCACCGGAACCTGCAACGCCCGGAAGCGGCTTCGCGCAGAAGCTTACCTCGAGACCGTGCATACGGAAGATCTCTTTAATGAAGATACGGGCGAGAAGCTCGTAGTCAGCAGCCTGCAGAGCGTTGGAGTAATGCCAGTCGATCTCGAGCTGCTCCATGATGTCCTGGAAATCACCTGCATCAGAGAGGTGAGCCTTAACACCTCCGACTTCCTTGTGACCCATTTCAGGTTCGAAGCCATAGAGCTCAAGGAGCATAACTGCCTGTTCAAGAGCAGTACGTACAACACCCTTGGTTCTCTTCCAGTACTGTTCTTTCAGGCTCTGGGAAGTGGAAAGTACGCGTGTGTTGATCTTTTCTTCCGGGGAGCTGACCCAGAATTCAAGCTCTGTAGCGGTTGTGAGCTCAACTCTTGCGAGCTCATCGATGGAGAATCCGAGTTCTTCGCAAAGAGCAGGATATTCTTTCAGATATCTCTCGAGCTCGGAAGCGAATCTGTCTGCGCATCGCTTCAGAATAGAACGGGAGCAGACTTTGTCACCGTTATGGATCAGGAATGAAGGGATACGGAGTGTTCCGATCGGGAGATTCGTTTCAGGATCCAGGTGTTCGTAGTTGTAATCGATAAACCACATAACGTTCAGGTCCGGTTCGAAGTCGACGCGGCCATCGTTCAGTGTGGCGATACCGGGGAGCTCAACAGAGGAACCGTCGGTCTGTACTACACATCCGCTCAAGTATCCTTGGAGATTGTCGATAAAGTTGACGATCGGGATCTTTTCATCGGTGTCATTGCCTGCAAGGTCGATACCTACGAAAGATACGAACTTGATCTCAGGGTGTTCGCCGAGGGTGCGCTCAAGGTCTGCCGTGTTATGTGTTTCAGGCGGCAGCAGGTACAGAAGATTCGGGTAAATTCGAAAGTTCATCATGGTGGTTGCCCCTTCCATTTATAAAATCACGGATATTATACCATTAAACTTTCGCGTGACCGTACCCACGTTATAGAGAAATTACACGAAATTCTGTAGCACAAACCATATATAAATAATATAATTAACATAATAGTTCGATAAAACAACGAGGCAAGGACGTCCGGGTGAAGAGAGAGGATCGTTTCTTTGCCCGTATGGTTTAGGAGGTCATTTATGAAAGTTAGTGATTGTGCAGATCTTCTTAACGCTAAGATCCTGGTAAAGACGGACAGTATTGATGAAGACCTGAAGATCGCGTGTGGATCCGACCTGATGAGTGACGTAATGGCTTTTAGCAGTGATGACAGCCAGATCATGATCACTGGACTTGTGAATCCCCAGACGATCCGTACAGCTGAGATGCTTGATGTAAAGGTTATCATTTTCGTTCGAGGAAAGGTTCCGGATGCTACGATGCAGGAACTGGCAGAGGAGAAGGGCATCGGCCTGATGACATCTCCGCTTTCCATGTTCACATGCTGCGGACTCCTGTATGAAGCCGGTCTTCGCGGGAAGGAGGCTGCCGTATAGAACCGTTAGTACGCCAATATGAGATAAGAGATAACGATTTTACTCATGCCGGTGAAGCGAGCAGCTCGATGAAGAAGTCCCTGAGCCGTCTCGGAGTCAAGGCAGAAGACATCAAGAGAGCTTCGATCGCCATGTATGAGGCGGAGATTAACGCGGTCATCCACGGACATGGCGGAATGGCTGAAGTTACTGTTCATCCTGATAAAGTCGTTATCGTGATCGAAGACCATGGCCCGGGTATCCCTGATCTGGATCAGGCGATGGTGGCAGGCTGGTCTACAGCCCCGGATCTGGCCCGTGAAATGGGTTTTGGAGCCGGTATGGGTCTTCCGAATATTAAGAAGAACTGTGATGATCTTAAAATCGATACGAAAGTGGGCGAAGGCACCAGCGTTACGATGGTCATCAATTTTACGTAATATGAGAAGGCAGTAAGCTGCCGTTCTCAGATAATCGGAGAGAAAACCGTGAAGAAATTACACAGTGTTTCATTGATAGGGGATCTCTGTGTCGGATGTACGACCTGCAGTAAGGGCTGTCCGACTCAGGCTATCCGTGTGCGCGGAGGTAAGGCGACGATCTACGATATCCGCTGTATCGACTGCGCGCAGTGTATCCGTATCTGCCCCTATCATGCCAAGATCGCCGTAACAGATACGCTCGAGGAGCGTCTGGCGGCGGCCAGCGGTAAAGTTAAAGTCGCGATCGTAAGTCCCGCTATCTTCTCGCAGTTTGAGAGCAGCGCGACGCGTATCGATGTCCTGAAGTGTGTCCGTCAGATGGGCTTCGACTATGTTTTTGATGAGTCGATCGGCTACTCGGGATACGTATCGGCAGCCCGTCAGATGCTTCTGGAGAAGCAGGCGGCGGCAGAGAATATGTCGGAAGACGAGAAGAGCGAGATCTTCCCGATGATCAGTACGACTTGTCCGGTTGTAGTACGCTTGATCCAGATGAAGTACCGTGCCCTGATCTCCCATCTTGTCACGCTTGATTCACCTCTGGAGCTTACTGCGCAGTATGCCATCGATTATCTTTGCCAGAAACTGCAGATCAAGAAGTCCCTGATCTATATCTGCTATATATCTCCCTGCCCTGCGAGAGTTACATCGGTCATTAATCCGCTCTGGAAGAAGAAGTCACTGATCTCGACATGCGTTGGTACTCATGATGTATACCCGCAGCTGAGATCGCTTCTGAACAAGATCGAGCACCATGATTCGCTGACACATGAGGAAGAGAGAGCGATCCGCATCTCTGAACCGGAAGGACTGCAGTGCGCGGCAATTGGTGGTGAATCCACCGGCATGAAGATCGACAACTATCTCTCAGTCGATGGTATCGAGAATGTCATCGATATCCTCGAGGAGATCGATCGTGAGAACATCAAGAAAATCGCTTATGTTGAGGCGACCTGCTGCTTTGGCGGCTGTATCGGCGGGCCTCTTACGGTCATGAACCGGTTCGCTGCTCAGGCGAAGCTCCGTGAGCATGTCCATGATTTCTATATGGAAAAGCAGCTGTTCCCGCAGCTGATCGTCCATGAAGAGGACATTATCCCTCAGGTCTGGGAACTTCCGCTTCCTGAGAACCACGCGATGAGACTTTCGGAGAACATCGGTGAGGCGATGACGAAGTATGAGCAGATCGATGAGATCCTCTCGACACTACCGCAGCTCGACTGCGGTGCCTGCGGCGCGCCGTCCTGTGCGGCTATGGCGGAGGACATCGTGCAGGGAAGAGCAAGTATCGATAACTGCATCATCCGCCAGAAGAGAATGAAAAAGGAGTGAACCGGTGCTTTTGCCGGAGAAAAGGTTATATGAGAACTGTATCTGAAATAATCGAAGCGATGAACCTGAATGTGCTTACGGAGGTCTTCCGTCCCGATGCCGAGGTGAAGAAGGGCTATGCAGGTGATATGTTAAGCCATGTAATGGCGCATCTTCAGAGTGATGAGTGCTGGTTTACGATCCTGAACAGCATGAATGTCATCGCTGTAGCTTCACTTAACGAGTGTCCGCTCGTTATACTGACCGAGGCCGTTACTCTTCAGGAAGCCGTCCTGGAGAAGGCGAAAGCAGAGGAGATCTGTGTCTGCTCTACAGATATGGACACGTATACTGCTTGCGCTGTTCTGAATGGAATTATGGAAACGATGGAGGTCTGACCTTCCGAGATGGCCATTTTTGTATGTGATCTTCATATGCATTCAGCCGTTTCCCCGTGTGCCGAAAATGACATGACACCGGGGAATATGGTTTCTATGGCCATGCTCAACGGGCTCGATGTTATCGCGATCACTGACCATTGCTGCGCGAGAAACTGCGAGGCGGCAGT
>DBYF01000115.1:8525-9748 GCA_002310155.1 Mageeibacillus sp. UBA1193
GCGGAAGGTTTTCATGTAGTGTGCCTTTTCCCGGATGTGAAGACTGCGCTGGAGTTTGAGGATTACTGGACTGCCCACCGGCCGAAGATCAAGAACCGTGTCGATATCTTCGGAAACCAGTACGTGATGAATGATGATGATGAGGTGGTCGAGGAGCTGGAGAACCTTCTTTCGACCGGCTCAGATGTCTCTATGATCGAACTTTACGATAAGCTGGATGTTATGGGGGCTGCGGCGATCCCGGCGCACATTGATAAGGATTCCTACAGTATGGTGGCATCACTCGGTACCGTGCCGGAAGAATGGAAGGGAAGACTGCTTGAGGTCAGCAGGAGATGTAATCTTCCGGAGTTCTGGGATAAGCACCCGGAACTGGCGAATTATCACTATATAGTTGACTCGGATGCGCATCAGCTTCCTGATATTGCGGATCCCGGATATTCGCTGAAACTGCCTCTCGAAAAAAAAACCGATATGGATGCGAAGACGTTTGTAAACGCATTGCGGGATTTGATGAGAAAGTGATATAATAGGCACGTTGACAATAACAAATATAGATTTGAAGTGCTTTTCCGACTGCGTTTTCAGTTGGTGACAGGGGAGAATCTTGAGAGAATTATCGCTTCATATTCTGGATATCCTGACGAACTCGACCAGAGCCGGCGCATCGCTGGTGACGCTTACGATCGACATGATATCGAAAGAGGACAGGCTCGTTGTTTCGTTTGAAGACAACGGCTGCGGTATGAGCGAGGAATTAGTTGCTAAGGTTACCGATCCGTTTGCCACGACCAGAAGCACAAGAAAGGTCGGACTGGGACTTCCTCTTCTGAAAGAGTTGTGTGAGCTCACGGGCGGAAGCCTTGAGATCACGAGCAAACTTGGTGAAGGGACGAAAGTGGTAGCTACACTTGTACCTTCGTCCATCGACTGTCTGCCTTTGGGCGCGGTGGGAGAATCGTTAGCCGCTCTGGTAGGGTCGTGTGAGAAGACCTGCGATTTCGTAGTCATCTTCAGACATGACATCAATGGAGAAGCGGTGATCGATACCCGCGAGATCAAAGAGAAGCTTGATGGAATGTCTCTACAGGAACCGGAGATATATTTGTTTTTGTGTGATTATTATCGCGAACAACAAGAATCAATACTTGGAGGTTTATAAGTATGAAATCATTAGCAGAACTCGAAGCAATCAAGAACAAGGCAAAGTCCGACATGTCCGC
>DBYF01000115.1:9828-11434 GCA_002310155.1 Mageeibacillus sp. UBA1193
CGTGGTATCGAGGATGTTGCTGTTACAATGACAGGCTGCATCGGTCTTTGCAAGTATGAGCCGATCGTTGAAGTTGTTGAGGCTGACGGTTCCAAGGTAACATATATCAAGATGGATGCTAACAAGGCTAAGCGCATGGTTGCTGAGCACATCGTAAACGGTCAGGTTTGCGAAGATCTTACGATCGCTACAGCTAATCTGTAAGGTAGGGTTGAGGGACGTTTATGATCCTCAATAAACCTTTTCAATCGTTTCAAGTAGACTCTCTGAGCAAAAGGTGGGCAGCAGTGCTGCTCCTCCTTTTTGCGTGGGGAGTTTCTTTTATATTCCTTCAGTTTCCGCCGGGAGATCCTGATTTTTCACAGTTTATGTACTGGATGGATGATCTTGCGGACGCGAAGGATTATGTGACTTACTATAATGCTCATCCACTGAGAACGGTTATTACATCAGCAAATCTCATCTATCTCGGATGTTTTCTGCTGTATATTGCTTTTATGCACCTTCTCGGTCTTTTCTATTTCACGGTATATGTCTGTGACTTGAGAAAAGTTCCGATCTCTAAGGCTCCAAAGATCTATTTTACCCGTATCTGGTGGCTCATCCTTTATTCTGCGACTCTCTGCATTCCGGGCCTTCTCGGATTCGGTATCTTCCCGTATATTTATCTGTTCGCGATCCCGGCGTTCTATGTCCGTTCAGGACTGGTGCTTTTCGAGAAGATGGATGTATATAAGGCTTCACTGGTCAGCGCCCAGAAGACAAGAGGACATAAATTCTCTATCTTCCTGGAACTTCTGGTCATTTCGATGGTCTATACGGCGATCCACTTTATCATTACACAGGTGTTGGCCGCGGGATCCCCGGGTATGTTCCTGGTAGAGGGATTCCTTCGCGCGTATATCGTTCTGGTCATTTTCCGTAACATGGGCTCAAGATTCCATATGGTTACGGTCATGGATCACTAATAATTTTCATTTCTTGTCATCATATGACAAAATGCCCCTAAACTTTTCTATTTAATAGGTATCTTTGTTGAAATAATGAATTGCTTTTTTGACATAGATTCCCTATTATTGTTATGTTCTAGAAAATCACATGTGGAGGATTGAATTATGGATATTAAAGAAGAAGCCATTCTTAAGCATACCGAATGGCAGGGTAAAATCGAAGTAATCACACGTGCTCCTGTAGCTTCCAAGCACGATCTTTCTGTTGCATATACACCGGGTGTTGCTGAGCCGTGTCTCGAGATCTCCAAAGATGTCGATCTCTCCTACAAATATACACGTCGTCACAATCTCGTAGCTGTTGTTACAGACGGAACTGCTGTTCTGGGTCTCGGTGATATCGGACCGGAAGCAGGTATGCCGGTTATGGAAGGTAAGTGCGCACTCTTTAAGGCTTTCGGTGATGTTGACGCATTCCCGCTGTGCATCCGTTCCAAGGAAGTTGACGATATCGTTAACACAGTAGCTCTTCTGGCTGGTTCCTTTGGTGGCGTAAACCTCGAGGATATCTCCGCTCCGAGATGCTTCGAGATCGAGAAGAAGCTGAAGGAAAGATGTGACATCCCGATCTTCCACGATGACCAGCACGGTACAGC
>DBYF01000115.1:11445-11687 GCA_002310155.1 Mageeibacillus sp. UBA1193
ACAAACGCTCTGAAGATCGTTGGTAAGAAGATCGAAGATATCTCCGTTGTTGTTAACGGTGCAGGTGCTGCTGCTACAGCTATCACAAAGCTCCTGATCTCCCGTGGCCTGAAGGATGTTGTTCTCTGCGACAGAACCGGTGCTATCTACCAGGGTCGTGAGAAACTCAACTCCGCTAAGGAAGAGATCGCTGCTATCACAAACCAGAAGATGAAGAAGGGTTCCCTCAAGGATGTTATCGT
>DBYF01000115.1:11733-45781 GCA_002310155.1 Mageeibacillus sp. UBA1193
ATGGCTAAGGATCCGATCGTATTTGCTTGTGCTAACCCTGTACCGGAGATCCTGCCGGATGAGGCTAAGAAGGCTGGCGTTGCTGTTATGGCTACAGGCCGTTCTGACTTCCCGAACCAGGTTAACAACGTACTCGCTTTCCCGGGTATCTTCCGTGGTGCTCTTGATGTTCGTGCTTCTGACATCAACGATGAGATGAAGATCGCTGCTGCAAACGCTATCGCAGGTGTTGTTTCCGATGAGGAACTCAATCCTGAGTACATTCTGCCGGATGCTTTCGATCCACGCGTTGGTAAGGCTGTTGCTGCTGCTGTTGCTGAGGCTGCAAGAAAGAGCGGCGTAGCACGCATCTGAATTTACTAATAACTTTATGGGGATGGGTTGCCTGTTTACAGGTGACCCATCTCTTCGTATTTAGACGAGCGGTATATATTCCTTAAAGTATCTGTTTACTTACATTTGCCGTTTGTTGTGGTAGAATAGCAGAAGTGATTTTCACTTGGAGGTAATAACAATGCTTAATCGAATTGAATTATTGCAGTTAATTGAACATAATGCCCGTATCTCGGTAAGTGAACTTGCCGTTATGTTGGGTTGTTCAGAGGCCGAAGTTACTTCTGAGCTGGAAGCCTGTAAAAAAGAGAATGTCATTCTCGGATACAATACCATGATCAACTGGGAAAAGACGGAAAGAGAGCCTGTTACGGCTTTGATCGAAGTCCGTATCACACCTCAGAGAAATCAGGGCTTCGATAAGATCGCCAATCAGCTCTACCGCTATCCGCAGGTTTCTTCCTGCTACCTTATGTCCGGTGGATTTGACCTGATGCTTATCATCGAGGACTCCACCATGCGTGAAGTTGCCGGCTTTATCTCTGATAAGGTTGCTCCGCTTGACGGTGTCCTTTCGACATCCACACATTTTATTCTTAAGAAATATAAGAGCAACGGTACGCTCTTTACACAGAAGCCTGCCGATGACCGTGAAGCCATCGTGTTATAACGACAAGAAGCATCCGGTCAAGGGGGAAGAAAAGTAAATGGAAATCGATTATCAGAGTAAAGTTTCAAAAGTGGTCAACGGCATCGCTCCTTCGGCGATCCGGCGTTTCTTTGATCTGGCGAATGAGATGAAGGGAGAAGTTATTTCTCTTTCCATCGGTGAGCCGGACTTTGTCACTCCTTGGAGCATTCGTGAAGCAGGTATTTTCTCACTTGAGGATGGCTGCACGCACTATTCACCAAATCAGGGATATATTGAAGTCCGAAAAGCGATCTCCGAATATCTGGAAAGACGCTTTTCGCTCAAGTATGATCCGAAAACACAGCTTCTTGTCACAGTTGGCGGCAGTGAGGCTCTCGATCTGATCGCTCGTGCACTTATAGATCCGGGTGATGAGGTCATTATCTTGGAACCCTGCTTTGTTGCTTATAAAGCAACGGTTACGCTGGCTCATGGCGTTCCGGTCATTATCGAGACAAAAGAAGAAGATAACTATAAACTGACACCGGAAGCTCTTGAAGCGGCGATCACGGATAAGACAAAGTACATCATACTCGGTTATCCGGGAAATCCGACCGGCGCGACGATGTCCTACGAGGATCTTTCCAAGATCAAGGACGTTCTTGTCCGTCATCCGGATGTATTTGTCGTATCTGATGAACTGTATGCCGAGCTCAGCTACACAGGTAAGAACCCTGCTTCGATCGCAAACTTCCCGGAGCTTTATGACAGAACGATCGTCGTAAACGGTTTTTCCAAGTCATTTGCGATGACCGGATGGCGTATCGGCTACATGGCCGGACCGGCTCCGCTTGTTGCCGCGATGAATAAGGTTCATCAATATTGCATCATGAGCTCTCCGACAACTGCGCAGTACGCAGTCATTGAGGCCTGCCGAAATGGTGATAAAGAAGTCGAAGAGATGAGAAGTGAGTATAACCGCAGAAGAAGAGTCATCATCAACGGACTAAAAGAAGCCGGACTTACTTGCTTTGAACCGACCGGAGCTTTCTATGCATTCCCGAGTATCGAAGGACTGGGACTTACTTCGGAACAGTTCTGCGAGCGTTTCCTTATGGAAAAGAAGGTAGCGATCGTTCCCGGAAATGCTTTCGGCAAGTGTGGTGAAGGTCACGTAAGAATCAGTTATGCGGCTTCTCTGGAGAATATCCAGGAAGCGATGAGAAGATTGAAAGAATTTGTTACCGAGTTAAAGAATGGGAGTAAAGAGTAATGCTTGAATTCGACAATTTGCGTCTGGAACTGGAAGGCTATGAGGAGAAGATCGATCTTCTTCGTGATGCTCTGCACATCAAGCAGGTAAGCGATCAGGTATCTGAACTTGAGGCCAGATCTCAGGAACCGGATTACTGGAATGATGTTGAGCGTGCACAGAAAGAACAGACAAAGATGAAGAGACTTCAGAAGCGAATCAAGTCTTTCGAGGATCTTGCTGCTTCCCGTGAAGATCTTCTTGTCCTCTGTGAATTAGGAAATGAAGCAGAAGATACAGATGTTCTTGAAGAAGCAACCGAAGGTGTTAAGAAATTCACATCTACGTATGAGAAGATGCGCCTTGAGACTCTGCTTACCGGTGAATATGATAAGAACAATGCTATCCTGACACTTCATGCCGGTGCCGGCGGAACAGAAGCACAGGACTGGGTAAGCATGCTTTACCGTATGTACACTCACTGGGCTCTGGATCACGAGTTCGAGATCAAAGAACTGGAGTATCTGGATGGTGATGAAGCCGGTATCAAGAGTGTATCCATGATGATCTCGGGTGAAAACGCATATGGTTTCTTAAGATCTGAGATCGGCGTACATCGTCTTGTTCGAATCTCGCCATTTGATTCCTCTGCGAGAAGACATACATCATTTGCTTCCTGCGAAGTTATGCCGGAACTTGATGATTCTATTGATATTAAGATCGATATGGCTGATGTCCGTGTAGATACCTACCGTGCTACCGGTAAAGGTGGTCAGCACGTTAACCGTACCGACTCTGCCGTTCGTCTTACACATATTCCTACAGGATGTGTAGTTGCCTGCCAGGCTGAGCGTTCTCAGCTTCAGAATAAAGAAACGGCTATGAGCATGCTCAAAGCGAAACTCTATGCTCTCGCGATGGCAGCACATATGGAAAAGATCGAAGATCTCAAGGGTGTTCAGATGGATATTGCCTGGGGAAGTCAGATCCGTTCTTATGTTTTCTGCCCATACACTCTTGTAAAAGACCATCGTACCGGTTACGAGGAAGTAAACGTGGATGCTGTTATGAACGGTAATCTTGATGGCTTCATCAACGCGTTCCTTTCCGGAATGACGATCGAGAAGTAAAACTGTTTCTTAGAGTTAATATGTATAAAGAAGAGGCTGTCTCAGATCTGAGACAGCCTCTTTCGTTTGTTCTGATTTCATCTTCAGATTCAGATCACTTATTGTACTTGATGTATACACCCGTGATCGTGAATGTAGAGATGTGGGATTCGCCTTCGCCAACAATAGAGGCAACGATCGTACCCTTTCTATCGACTGCTTCATTGCTGTTCGGATACAGGTAGAAAGTATTTTTGCTGCCTTCCTTCGGGACAACAGTGAAGTTAGTGCAGGTGACGTTAGTGATCGTCACGGAAGTGTTGAACTTGATCGTAATCGATTCAATAGAAGCATTCAGTGTAGAGGTTTTAGAACCGCTGTTGGAAAGCTTGAGGTCAAACGAGCAGTTGTTACCGGAAACCTTTGCGTTTGTGATCTTGTAAGAGAAGCTTGTTACCGGATAATCTGACGGAGCAACAGTTGTTTCCGAAGGTTCCTTGGTTGTTGTAGTGGTAGCTTCGGTCGTTGTAGCTTCAGTGGTTGTGGTAGTAGGTGCTTCTGTTGTAGTAGTTGTCGGTTCCTCGGTCGTTGTGGTCGTCGGTTCCTCTGTTGTAGTTGTTGTCGGTTCTTCAGTAGTCGTAGTTGTCGGCTCTTCTGTTGTGGTTGTCGTAGGTTCTTCCGTTGTAGTAGAAGAATCCTCAGAAGATACGTCGATTACTTTTGTTCCCTTAGTATTCTCCGTTTCCTGCTCGGATATTGTTGTTGCGGGCTTCTTATCGTCATCGTGTGAGAACAGGGATTTTCCGAGGTCGAAATGGAACCAGCAGAAAACCAGACCACCGAGGCAGATAAGACCGAGACAGATCAGGATCAGCGGTTTAGCGATACTGCGCTTGCGTTCAGTAGAGTGATCCTGCTGTTCGACCGGAGTGATCGAGCCTCTCTGAGAAGCAGCAGTAGTATATGTATGACGCTGTGTTGCCGCGACCTGCGCGCTTGTGCTCATTTTCTGAACGGCACCTGGACGGGACATTGCGGCGCCAGGACGCTGTGTGTTTGCAGGTTTTGTCTGGGCATCCTGTCTATCTGCAGCAGTTTCATTATCCTCGGATTTGCTGTTAAGGGAAGACCCCGGACGCAGATTAGAGGATTCACCGGTAGGCTTGATAGTAACTTCAGTTGCGCTTGCAGCTGCTGCAGCTGCGGCTGCTTCCTTATCTCTCTTTTTCTGTTCGATACGCTCGTTAGCCGCCTTGTGGAACGTGCTCTCGTCTTCGTCGCCGAAAAGGAGGTGGTTCTGAGTTACTTTTCCAGAGTCTTCTTCAGGAGTCTTCTTGGCCGGTCTTCTCGGCTGGTTATACACTCTGTCCATAGGAAGAAGATTCGTAGATGCGATAGAAACGTTCGGATGTACCTGCGGTGCAGAGTAACTCGGTGTTTCTTCAACTGTCTGTTCGCTCTCACGATAGATTGCTTCATAACCTTCGGTACTATCTTCAAAGGAAGGTTCTTCAATGGGTGCCGTATCGTATAGAGAAGAGGTGTCGACATTCGCTTCCCCGGATTGTTCGGAATCAGATTCGGCAGCTTCCTCGACAGTCTCTGATGCAACAGGTGTAGTTTCGCTATCTGCGGCAGCAGACTCAACTGATTCGGTTTTCTCCTCTGCTTCATTGGAGACTGTTTCTGTGATCTGCTCAGCCTCGGAAACGTTCTCAGTAACAGTTGTATCTGCAGGTGTCTCAGCTGTTTCAGATTCTTCTTCAGCCATGGATGCAACATTGATCAGGGGAGAAGACTCATTCGCAAGTATATCCTTTTCCGTGTCTGTGGAAGGAGCTTCTTCCTTGGCGAATGCCGGAATTTCATCAATAAGGGAGTTAGCTGCAAGAACTGCTGAAGGTGCAAAAGCACTAATGTCAGCAGTATTATCTTCGTCAACAGATGCCGGTTCGGAAGGAGCTTCTTCTGAAACAGTTTCACTTTCTGCAGGCTCAGAAGTAGCTGCTTCCTGGGTAGTTTCAGGTATCTCCTCGGATACCGGTTCGGAATCGATAGAAGGTTCGGAAACGGACTCGGTAGCTGTTTCAACCGGTTCTTCAGGTTTATCTGTTTCAATCTCAGCGGGCTGCTCCGGCTGTGCTTCTACGACCGGTGCCTGGGCAACAACCGGTTCCGGTGCTGTTTCCTGCTGAGGTTCAGCAGCGGGAGCAGTGTCTGCTGCCGGTTCCGGCTTTGGTTCTTCAACCGGTTCGGAGGCCGGACGGAATGCTGCAAATGGCTGGAAAGGAGAGAATGATTCACTGCCCAGACTTGCATTGATCTCTTCTTCAAGAGAATTATCTACTTCGTATTTCGGAATATTACTCAGATAGTCTTCCTTGGCGTACATTGTCTCCATAATGGAAGAGCGGGGAGACGGAGTCGTATTCTCTGAAAGACCCTGGTTTCCGGAAGAGTACGGATCATCTTCCGGGAATGCATCGAAGTACTCTGCTTCCTGGGAAAGAGGATCAAAAATCTGCTCATCCGAAAGCGTCGGATCTTCTAATGGTTCAGTATCTTCAACTGGTGAAGTAAATGCGTTGTTCTGTTCACGAAGTGCTTCTGACACATCGGATACAGGATCATTGGCTTTAAAAGAAAGGAAAAGAGGACGCTTTACCTGATCGTCAGAACCGTCATCTTCATCCGGATCTGTCATATTCGAATAAAGACGTTCCTGCGGTGCAGGATTCTCCCCGTTGTTGCGATAAAATGTTCCGAAAACGGACGGTTCCTGCGAGTCGTCAAATTCCTCCTGAGGTGCATGGATCAGACGTTCTTTCTCATTACCGTCATTCTCTCGATTACGAAGCATTGGCTATTCCTCCGAAATAGTATTCGAGTATAACTCTTTTATATCTTATTTCAAATACATCAAATCCGCAAGAAAAAACAACAAAAGCAGATGGTTTTTTCTTGCTCTTTTTCGTCAAATCGTCTACGGTTCGCTGATTATGTCGAATGCATTCAAAGTCTAAGGATTTATACTGATGCAAACAATATTTCAAGGGTGACGGAACATGGATAGAAGAAGAGCGCTTATATCTGGATTTCTGGTGCTTCTGGGCATCGCGGCATGTGCCTGGACGACGCTTCAGCCTGAGCATAAATCTGTTGTTGTGGAAACGGCCGTGACCACTTCCGAGCGTGAATCTGTCATTGAAGAAAAGGAACCGGAGACAGCCACATATCCTGTGTATATTTGTGGGGCGGTAATGATGCCCGGCATATACGATCTTCATGGACCGGTCTATCTTTATCAGCTGATCGAACTTGCAGGTGGCTTATCCGAAAACGCGGATGAGATACATATCGATCGAGTCTATCTGATCGAGCATGCACAGAGTATATACATACCTTCATTATCAGATATAGATAGTGAACCTA
This sequence comes from Mageeibacillus sp. UBA1193, assembly GCA_002310155.1. Lineage (GTDB taxonomy): Bacteria > Bacillota > Clostridia > Saccharofermentanales > Saccharofermentanaceae > Scatonaster. Next base: position 18,491 of record DBYF01000115.1, read on the forward strand.
CTGTGCATGAATTCTACACTCCGACTTCAGCCACAGAAGACTCGTCCGGTAAAAAGGGTGATAAAGTTGATATAAACTCTGCAAGTGCTGATGAACTGGCTTCACTTCCGGGCATAGGGAAGAAAACAGCACAGAAGATCGTTGAGTATCGTGAATTGAACGGAAGATTTGAATCTATAGAAGATATCATGAAAGTATCAGGTATCGGGGAGAGTAAGTTTGCCACGATAAAAGACTGTATATTTACAGGCTAAAAAAAGGGTTTGACAAATAGGTATATCAATGTTACCCTTTATAGGCACTAAGGAGTGACTTGCTCGTGTGGCGGAATAGGCAGACGCAACGGACTTAAAATCCGTCGGGGTAAAACCCGTACCGGTTCAAGTCCGGTCACGAGCACCAAGTTTCTTAGACATATACATCGCGGAGTGGAGCAGTTGGTAGCTTGTCGGGCTCATAACCCGAAGGTCGCGAGGTTCGAGTCCCGCCTCCGCAACCACATGAAGGAGTTGTACATTTTGACAACTCCTTTTATTTTGCATTTATAGGACTTTGCGATATAATTAATATGTATTTTTATGCGCGAGGTGACAGGATGCCTGTTTCAGATAATAATTCATCTGCTTCAACTGCAGCGGGAAAAGTCGCGAAAATCGTCTTTCTTTCCCTTTTTGCTTTGGTACTTGTTGTAGTCTCGGTGTCTTTCGCAGTCCACCATATGCGTATCGGTTTTGAAAAAGAATATCAGAAGACGTTGATCCAGCGTATTCAGACAGATGCTGGCAATGCTGCTCTGGCTGTATCAGGAGACGAGATCAAGAATGATTCGTCGAAAGCAGCGCAGAAGTATAGTTCCGTACTTCCGTTCATGATGATGGATGTTAATGAAGATGACTATACGACACAGGTCTTCGGACTTTATGAATACTCTAACGGATCTTTAGCAATGCTTACCGGAAACGATTCCGATCTGCTGATCGCTAATACGATCCCGGTATCCGAGTGGCTGACTTCTGAAGGAACACCATACGAGAAGAAAGACGCGAATGTTTACCATTACCTTGTTCCTATTAAGGATCACGAAGGTAAAGTATCAGCTCTTCTTGAACTTTCCGCACAATACAGACCGATGGATCAGATGGGAAATCAGTTTGAATCGAAGATCCTTAAGACTGTAATTGTGGCTGTAATCGTAGCACTTGCAGGTTTCTCTCTGCAGTTTATCGTTCCGCCGATACTCCGTCTTGTATCGAATAAGAATACGGAGGCGACATTATGAATGATTTTCTGATCGAGAATTTTACTAAGGCGCCAAAAGGGAAGAAGTCTATCGCAAGTCAGATCGGTTTCTGTTTCGTCACGTCTCTGATCATTCTTTTTGTTGTGTCTTCCGTAGTCACCAATGTTTACCGTTCAGCACTTCAGTCACAGAGAAAGACGGCATTGTCCTCTTTTGCCGCCAGTTCGTCAGTAGCGTTGTCCTGTCAGGATCTGACAGATAACATGTCTTTTCCTCTTGAGTGCCCGAAATATGATGGTCAGCATCCTTATACAATTAATGTATATGTAAAAGCCGGAAATTCCTTTCTCCGTGTATATACTTCCGACCGCACTTATGATGAAGGCAAGCAGTATGTGCTTTCCGGTGCAGGTGAGGAGTACATGGAATCCTTTGAACAGCAGCAGCTCATCGTCACTCACAGAAGATCTGAGAATGTGATGTGTGTTACTTCCGTTGCTCCTATTCTCGGTCAGGACGGAACTGCATCCGGTATTGTTGAGATCATGCTTCCGCAGTCGGATTTTGTGGCAACAGAGAATGGTATGTCTCTATCATGGCTGTTTACCATGATTTCTATCTCCGTAGCGATCGCCATCATTTACGGAGAGATGAGACGACTGTTTGATACACTTATCACGCCTCCTGATAAAACAGTTCCGAGAGCAGTTATGTACGGTATGTCGACATTCCGTCTTATCGCTTTCTTCTCCAGCGTGGGATGCTCTATGCCGCTGATCGTTCTGCCTTCTTATCTTAAGGATTCTTTGGCTGACCAGTATGACAACGCGCTTGCGTTACAGACTTGGATCATTCTCGCATGTCTCCTTTATCTGGCGGGTTTCTGGAGATTTGTCCACATGCGTGACATGCTGATCCGTAAACTGACCTCCAGACTTGCCGTTATCGTCTGCGTGGTTATCGCGTTCGTACTGCTCCTGCTCTGTGGACTGATCAACAATCCTTATATGACTGTTTTCATGCAGCTTCCGATCGGATTCCTGCTGGGAATGACATTCCAGTTCCAGAGAGAGTATCGTCTTCAGGCTTCGAGAACAGGACTGGCTGATTTTTCTGAGAGAAAGGTGCACCAGTGCCAGTACACGGGAAATGTCCTGGGTATGTCGATCGGCGCGGTCATCTGCGGTATCCTGTATGAACGTTTCGGCTTGTTCACAGTACTGATGGTTGCGGCTTTCTTCCTATTCGTGGATGCGATCCAGGTGCTCTATTTCGTACGTCACTGCCCGCCGTCCAATGAGCCGGTCGTACGTCTGCCGAACTATTTCTATGCGTTAAAGAACACCAAATCCGGTACTTTTGCTTGGAGTACTGTTTTCCCGCTGGGACTTCAGCTTTCCTTCTTCCTCGTGTTTATTCCGGATTATCTTGAAAAGGTACGCATCTCGCTGGCAACATGTGCTTTCTATTACATGCTTGCAGTTGTATGCGGTGAGCTGATTATGAAGATCCTGATCATCTGGTTTGAGGATTTCTTCTCTCATAAGGCAAGGATCACGCTTTCTGCGATCCTGAGCTCTGTCGGTTACCTGACATTCGCTCTTGCTCCTTCTGCTAAGATCCTTGTTATCGGAGTCACTTTCCTCGGTCTTTCCCAGGGCCTTCACCAGTTCGGATATCTTGATTACTACAGATCTCTTATCCGTCAGGATAAGCATCCGATCGCCCGAGTGATCCTGATGCGTGCGTTTACAGGCGGCACGATGATCGGTGCTGTGGTATTTGGACTTGCTAATGCTTTCAATAGTGTTCGCGTGCCTATGATCGCGATCGCACTGATCATCTTTGTGATCTCGTCTTCCTATCCGCTGCTGATGCTCATGGATAATTCCTCTGCTCAGAAGCCGGCTGGAAAGCGTCCTCAACATCCGGGAATTACCGGTAGAAGCGGGGAGGTGTGATTCTTATGGATATGTGGAATGAGAAACTGACTCGTGAGAATATCGAGAATTTCTATGAGATGTATGCCGCTTTCGCTTATCGCTGCGCATATAAGAACCTGAGGGATACTACGCGTGCAGAGATGTGTGTGGTAGATGCATTTATCGATACATATCATAAACGTGCAAAGCTTTCCGAGGAGAAGGTAATTTACTACTTCTCCGATGCACTTCAGTATCATGTCAATGAACTGGCCAGCCGGTATCCTGTAATCAATGATTCAGCGCCGGCAGAGAAGAGCCTTGATGAATATACGGCTTCTACGATGAAGCATACGATCCTTGAGAAGATCGATTCGCCCAGATTCCGTATTGCAGAGTTTATGGCTTCTTCATCAGACAATAAAATCAGAAGAAATACTCCGCTTGCCGATTTCTTCCAGAATTCCGGAGTTACGGTCATGCTTCTGATCAAGCTTGTTATCCTTGCGATCGTGATTGCGATCACCACATACTTCGGTGCAGTGACACTATTCCATGCAAACTATTTTATTCAGACCAGAACGCAAAAAGGTACGTATAAACTGGATGAGTATATTGTCGGGATCCTGGATTATCTTCCGGTTTCCATCAATGGAAAAGGTGCTGTAACACCGGCTGTTCCGAAAGAGACGCAGGACACGTCAGCATCTGAAACATCAGATACGACACCGCCGTCAGAAACTCCGACGGAACCATCAGCGACACAGGGGTAAAGTGCTTTTAGATTCTGACTAAAATGTAATGATTTTTCTTGGGGAAGAGGATTATAATCCCATCGTGCACGGAAGGTCGTGCCGGGATCACATAGTAAGGACGGAGACATGAAAGAGCAAACGAACGAAAGAGAAGTCCGCAGACCGGGTTCTTCAGACAAACAAGTACATGTTGAACATATTAATGCTAAAGGAAAAGTAGTTTCTCCTAAGAAGCAGAAGAAACAGAAGAAGCAGAAGAAACCATGGACGTTTAAGCGCGTGTTTTTGCGTATCCTTCTTCCTATCATTCTTGTTCTCGCGATCATTGTCGGTGGTCTTTATATTGCTTTCCAGATGTATAAAGAGCATCTTCTGAATCAGATCGAATATATCCCGAGAGATACAAACCCGACGTTCATTAACGAAGAGAGCTCCATCGTTGAACTGTCTTCTTACACTACGCAGACATCCAATGCGATCATCGAGGAAGAAGGTATCCATAATTTCCTTCTGATCGGTATCGACAGCCGTTCGAAAAATTATACTAAGGATGGTACCGGAGCTCTTGCCGATGTTATCATGGTCATGAGTGTGGATGATGATGCCGGAACCATTAAGCTTGTTACGATCCAGCGTGATTGTTACGCATATATTCCCGGACATTCTAAACCGCAGAAGATCAATGCGGCAATGAGTTACGGAGGTCCGGATCTTCTTGTCGCGGTTGTTGCCAACCATCTCCGTCTGGATATAGAGGGTTATGCCTATGTTAACTTCTATAATATGGAGAAGGTGATCGATGCCGTTGGCGGTATCGATATCGAGGTGACCAAATCTGAGGTCAACCATGTTCCAGGCGGACTGAATGAGAACCTTGCCGAGCAGAACCGCATCTTAGGTGTTGCCGAAGATACATATAAGGTTACAGGTTCCGGTATGCTGCATCTGAACGGCCGCCAGGCTGTGGCATACAGCCGTATCCGCGAAGTCGGAAATGGTGTATACGGCCGATCTGAACGACAGGTCAAAGTTCTGAATTGTCTGCTTCAGACTTATTCGGATCTGGGAACGATGAAGAAGCTCTCTGCGCTGGAAGATATTCTTCAGATGGTCGCTACAAATATCTCTAAAGATGAGATTGAGGACTATGCTTTTGATTTCCTGCCGAAAGTACGCCAGATGGAGATCGAAACAATGGGTATCCCGATCGACGGTTATGCGCGTCAGGGCATGTTCTCAGATGTTCGTGCCAATGAGTGGAGTATCCGTCCGGACTGGAACGGAATGATACCGCTGGTGCAGGATTTCCTTTACGGCGAGAGGACACCCTTTGATAAAGTTGATGAGATTCCGAAAGCGCCTGTACATGAATCCGAAGAAACACAAAAGAATAATTCTGCAGACGAGCCAAACGAATAGTGATTTTCCGCTTTTTGTCTTTCTTTGATATTGACATTCGCTGACTAAATGGTATAGTAGTATTTGATTTAGCACTCGTGATAATCGAGTGCTAATAAATTTACTGGAGGTGATTCACCATGACCATTAAGCCACTGGGTGACAGAGTAGTTATTAAGATGACAGAGGCTGAAGAAACCACACATAGCGGAATCGTGTTGGCAGGATCTGCAAAGGAGAAGCCTCAGATCGCAGAGATCGTCGCGGTTGGACCGGGCGGAATCGTAGATGGAAAAGAAGTAAAGATGGAACTCTCCGTTGGTGAGAAGGTTCTTGTTTCCAAGTATGCAGGTACACAGGTAAAGATCGACGGAACTGAGTATACGATCCTGAGTCAGAGCGATGTTCTGGCTATCGTTGAGTAAGTCGAATTCTAGGAGGTTTTTCATATGGCAAAGGAACTGAAGTATTCCGAAGACGCAAGACGCGCTTTGGAAAGTGGTGTAAATAAGGTAGCAGATACAGTTAAGATCACACTCGGACCGAAGGGCAGAAACGTAGTTCTCGATAAGAAGTACGGTGCTCCGCTCATTACAAACGACGGTGTTACGATCGCAAAGGAGATCGAGCTCGAGGATCGTTTCGAGAATGCAGGCGCTCAGCTGGTTAAGGAAGTCGCTTCCAAGACAAACGATGTTGCCGGTGACGGTACAACAACAGCAACCCTTCTTGCTCAGGCAATTATCCGTGAAGGCTTAAAGAACGTTGCTGCTGGCGCTAACCCGATCATCCTCCGTAAAGGTATCCAGATCGCTGTTGATGAGGCAGTTAAGTCTCTCGAGTCTGCTGCTAAGAAGGTTGACGGTTCCAAGGATATCGCTCGTGTAGCATCTATTTCCGCAGGCGATGATCTGATCGGTGATCTGATCTCCCAGGCAATGGAAAAGGTTTCTTCTGACGGTGTTATCACAGTTGAAGAGTCCAAGACAATGGGCACTGAGCTTGAAGTAGTAGAAGGTATGCAGTTTGACCGCGGTTACCTTTCTTCCTACATGTGCACTGATATGGATAAGATGGAAGCTGTTCTTGATGATCCTTATATCCTTATCACAGATAAGAAGATCTCCAACATCCAGGACGTTCTCCCGCTCCTTGAGCAGGTCGTTCAGCAGGGTAAGAAGCTCCTGATCATCGCTGAGGATGTTGATGGTGAAGCTCTCGCTACATTGATCGTTAATAAACTCCGTGGCACATTCACATGTGTTGCTGTTAAGGCTCCTGGCTTTGGTGACAGAAGAAAGGCTATGCTCGAGGATATCGCTATCCTTACAGGCGGTCAGGTCATCACAGGTGACCTCGGTCTCGAACTGAAGGAAACTACGATGGAACAGCTCGGCCGTGCTCATCAGGTTAAGGTTCAGAAAGAGAACACGATCATCGTTGACGGTATGGGTGATCCGGAAGCAATCAAGTCCCGTGTTTCCCAGATCCGTGCTCAGATCGAAGAAACATCTTCCGAGTTTGACAGAGAAAAGCTCCAGGAGCGTCTGGCTAAGCTCTCCGGTGGTGTTGCTGTTATCAAGGTCGGTGCTGCTACAGAAACTGAGATGAAAGAGAAGAAGCTCCGTATCGAGGATGCTCTCGCTGCTACACGTGCCGCTGTTGAAGAAGGTATCGTTCCTGGTGGCGGAACTGCTTACATCAATGTTCTGCCGGCTGTATCCGCACTCGTTGACAAGTACGACGGAGATGTTGCTACAGGTATCCGCATCATCGCAAAGGCTCTCGAGGCTCCGATCCGTCAGATCGCTGCTAACGCAGGTCTTGATGGTTCCGTTATCTGCGAGAACATCAAGAAGTCCGAGGCAGGAAATGGTTATGATGCCCTGAATGATAAGTATGTAAACATGTTCGAAGCAGGTATTGTAGACCCGGCAAAGGTAACCCGTTCTGCACTCCAGAATGCGGCTTCCGTTTCCTCTACACTCCTTACGACAGAGGCAGTTGTCTGCGACATTCCGCAGCCTGAACCGCCGATGCCGAATCCGGGTGCCGGTATGTATTAATCAGTTGATTTCTGATAAAATAGAGAGGTCATGGGAATCCCCCATGACCTCTATTTTTGTTAAGGAGATCATACATGCGTTTAAATAACGAATTGATCATTGAGAAGATCGTGACCAAGCATCTTACCACGAAGGATAAGATCAGCCGTATTATCTTTATAGTGTGTGCTGTATTAGCGATCTTTCTAGTCAATTTCATTCCGCTTTTTTTCGGAATAGTCTATCTCTTCCTGCTTACGGTATCTCTTTCGTTCGGTATAGGTTATCTCTGCTATCTGATGGTAAGCGGTGTAACGAAGGAATATGAATACAGCATAGTGAATGACGAGTTTTCAATCGATGTGATTTCCGGCAAAAAGCGTCGTGCGCCGCTGTTTTCCGGTTCGATCCGCGAATTTGAAATGGTCGCGAAATTGAAGGACGAGAGACATCCTGTGTCTGAGTTTGACAAAGGTGTACTCCATGGATACTGCAGTTCCGGCATCAATAAGGAAAATGAATGGTATATCGCAACAATGAGCGGGTCTCAGAAGGTGCTTTTGTTTATTGAACCGGATGAGAGGATGCTTCAGGCTTTCTTCCGATATAATCCAAGAAATACGATGTACCGTCCGACATCCAGACCTAACGGAAAAAAAGAGGATTGATTATGCAGTATATACCGGAAGAGGATCTATACAGATTTACGATTATCGGACCGGAGACGGATATTCACGACAGATTACACTATCACTGCTTATTTGCGATGCTTCAGGAGGCGGCCTGCCTTAACGCGGAGCGTCATGGCTTCGGCGCGGATAAGATGGATGAGCTTTCCGCCTGCTGGCTTTTGCTTCGTATGAAGGTAGAGATGGATGTGATCCCGAAGTGGAGGGATGTTATCTATATCCGTACATGGTCTCAGGGTTTTGAACGCCTGCTGTTTAACCGTGATTTCGATATTTTCGATGAGAATAAGAAGCTTATCGGACGGGCGACCTCTGTCTGGGTGATCGCACATCAGGGCGATCACCGTCCGGTACGTCCTACATCGATCCCGGGAATGGAAGTGTTCGTGACAGAAAAACCGTCCGAGCGTAAAGCGGAGAAACTTGCTGTGATTCCGGATGAGAAGAGAGCTGAATCCCCGAAATTCAAGCGTTTTGCCGATTACAGTCTGATTGACCGGAACATGCATGTAAATAACACCCAGTATATTGCCTGGAGCGAGGATGCCTGCTATTCCCAGATCCCACGTGAGAACAGCATCAAAGAGCTTACGATCAACTATTCTTCGGAAGTTCATCCGGGCGAGGAAGTCCAGCTTTTCTGTACAGAGGATGAGGGAACCGTCATGGTCGACGGAATCGAAGTGCAGAGCGGCCGGCATGTCTTTTCGACCAGAATCATATCTTCGTCAAATTGATATGATTTGCGGGTTTATCAATATGATTTTATAAGGTACAATGTATTCGCATAAAAAGCGGAGGGCAGCGAAATGATAGAAATATCGAACCTGGTAAAGTATTACGGAGATAAAAAAGCACTGAGCGGCGTCAGTTTTACTGTGGAACAGGGAGAGATCCTCGGCTTCCTCGGACCGAATGGCGCTGGTAAGACTACCACGATGAATATCATTACCGGATATCTTTCTGCGACGAGCGGCAAGGTTACGATCAACGGATACGATATCCTTGAGCAGCCTGAACTCGCGAAGAAGAATATCGGATACCTTCCGGAATTGCCTCCGCTGTTCATGGATATGACGGTAATCGAGTATCTGGAATACGTCAGTGAACTGAAAAAGGTTCCCAGAGATATCCGTAAAAAGCAGATATCTGAAGTTATGAAGATGGTACATATCGGTAATGTATCCGGCCGTCTCATTCATAATCTGTCTAAAGGATACCGTCAGCGTGTCGGTATTGCGCAGACATTGATCGGAAATCCGGAAGTTATTATCCTTGATGAACCTACAGTCGGTCTTGATCCGAGCCAGGTGATCGAGATCCGCAAGCTTATATCCCAGCTTTCCAAGACCCATACGATCATTTTCAGTTCACACATCCTGTCTGAAGTTCAGGCGATCTGTGACCGAGTGATCATTATCAATAACGGCAGACTCGTAGCTGATGCACCTACGATTGAGCTTTCTGCGCAGGTGGAGGGTAATTCCCATTATCTCCTTACCGTGGAGGGTTCTTTTAAATCCGTACAGATGCCGCTTCGTGCTGTTCCGGGAATCAAGTCTGTTTCATCACTTTCGGAGAGAAACGGTCTCCTGCAGCTGGATATTACGGCAGACGGTTCTCTGGATGTAAGAAAATCGATCTTTTTCGCACTGGCAAGGATCAATGTTCCGATCCTGGAATTCCGGTCGATGGCTCCATCACTGGAAGATGTCTTTATGGATATTACTGCTTCGAAGAAATAAGGAGAAGAAGATATGTTAGCAGTCTTTAAACGAGAGTTTCTATCTTATTTCCGTACCCCGGTCGGCTGGGTAGCTATCTGCCTCATGGGGATCATCAGCGGATATTATTTCACAGGTATGATCACGGCGACGTTCCCTTACGTCAACATTGCACTTGAGATCAACTACATGCGGTCATTCTTCATTATCCTTATTCCGATCATCACGATGCGGTTGTTCGCTGAAGAGAAGAAGAATGGTACGGACGTACTTCTTTATACCATGCCGTTCTCGATGAAGAATGCCGTGTTCGGAAAGTTCCTGGCAGCTTTTTCGCTTCAGGCCCTGATGCTGATCTGCGTATTCAGTCACATGATCATTACGGTCATCCTTTCCGGATTCATTAGTTTTTCTGCATGGGGCGCGATCTTCGGGTACATGGTCCTTGCAGCGCTCTTTATCTCCATTGGAATGCTCACCTCGGCAATGACTGAGAATCAGATCATGTCAGCTGTTATCTGCTTCGTGATCATGCTGTTCATGAATATGCTTTCCACGATCGCGAACTCTTTTTCTTCGCTTGTGAAATCCATCCTGAAGTTTACCGGACTGTTTAATCTCTCCGATTCAGCGATCTACAATATTGGCGAGAACATTCGTAATGCCATTAGCTGGTTCGATCCTTTTGATAAGACGAACTGCTATACATCCGGTGTATTTAAGGTAGTTCCACTCGTTTTCTGCCTGAGTTTTACTTTCGTGTTTATTTACATCACATACCGCGTTCTTGAAAAGAAACGCTGGAGCCAGAGCTGAGAAGGGGGGATACGATTATGGCAAAGAAAACTGCAACTGAAAGCATCCTCCGCGAGAAGCCGGGTAAGGCGCCTAAGATCAAGGTCAGTACGGATGAACGTTTTAAATCTTTAAAGTCTATATCGATCATCTCTGTAGTTCTTGTGATTGCGATATGTATCGTGTTCAACATGATCATTGATATAACACTGGACGATAAGCTGACTTTCGATACTTCTTCCGTTAAACAGTATTCTGTCAGCAGTATTACTGAGGAGTATCTTGACTCTCTTGAGAAGAAGGTTGAGATCATCGGTCTTTTTGATAAGAATGATACGTCACTCGAATGGAGAGACTATTTTGTCCCTCTTCTTGATGATTACGAGTCAAAAGCAAATGGCATGATCGAACTTAAGTATGTTGATCCGAGTGTTGATCCGTTTATTATCGAACAGTTGGATCCGAACCGCATCTACGGACTTCAGCAGTACACCTATGTTGTAAAGTGTGGAGATGTTCTTACCAGTATATATCCATATAGATGCTTCGAGTATGATACGGATATGCAGAATTACTATGGTATCAACATGCCTGTGACGAACAGGGTCGAGGAGATCTTTACGGTAAACATCGTTTATGTTACTTCCGGCCGTCCGCTCCATGCCTACTATGTAACAGGACATAACCTGCCGACACATAACCGTCTGGACGATATGTTAAAGACACTTGGTTTCGTTACCTCTGAGCTGGATCTTAAGTCAACCGGTTCTACGATCCCGAATGACTGTGAGCTTCTGATCCTCCTGGAACCTAAGACGGATCTTACTCTTTCGGAAAAAGAGATCATGAAGACTTATCTTGATAACTCAGGAAAAATGCTTCTGGTAAGTGATTTCAGTGACAATAAGACGACAGCGTTCACGAATCTGAATGAGGTTGCACGCCGTATGGGTGTAACACTTGAGCAGGGTGTGATCCATGAGAATGATGGCGATTATCTGATGGATGTATCTGATCCTTACAGATCCATCGGTGTCGTGACATCAGAATATGAACAGTATCTGGGTGTTCCGTCGACGTATTCTGTTGAGAACTGCCGTTACATCAAGGTCGACCGTGATAAGGCGGAAACCATCTATGTATCTGCTCTTGTTACTACATCCTCTTCGGCTTCAGTAGATTTCCAGAATGAGCAGATCGATTCTGATGTTTCAGCGGGTATATATCCTGTCATTCTGCAGTGTGTAGATACAGAACCGAAGGATAGGGCCTGCCTGATCGTTATCGGAACTAAGGCCTTTACCTCGGACGAGTATTATACCGAAAAGACAATGGAAGATAATAATGCCGTGCTCATGAAGTCGATGATCCATGATGTCTGCCCGGTTCAGTACAACCTTATTATTCCGAACAGACAGGTCCCGAGCTATATGCTCACTAAACCGCTTTCCTCTTCGCAGGCAACTATGTGGTCTGTCGTTGTTATGACTGTCATTCCTTTAGGATGCCTGGTCTGTGGCATTTACGTGTATTATAGAAGACGTCATCTGTAAGGAGCTGCCATATGAAGGAAAAGAAAAAACTTGTTGCTCTGGCCGGTTTTTTTGCGGCGCTTCTGGTGATCCTTCTGGTCGTCATCATCGTTAAGCATGAAGAGAAAAAACGCCTCGATAGAGAAGCGGAAAGTCAGATGTCTGTTATTGCTTCACGTGAAGACCTGAAGTCTCTTTCACTTGACAGTTCAGATGGTGAGAAGACGGTATTCTACTTCAATGATTCACATAATGTGTCGAAGATCACACGTAATGGCAATGATTTCGAAGCAGATATGCTGAATATCGGAACAGTAAACAACTGGATCGATTCGATCCTGGTCTTTTCGATAGAGAAGAGCTTTGATACCCCTGCAGAAGGTGTATCGGCCTATGGCCTTACTTCTCCGGCATATACGATCGCGATGGAAAAAACTGACGGCACTCAGGTTCTGGCTTATGTCGGAGATCTGGTTTCTGACCAGAATGGTGTCTACGTTATGATAAACGGAGAGAACAAGGTCCAAGTCGCGCCGTATTCATTCTATAAGTTCCTTAATACGAATTTCGAGAACTTCCTGAACCGTTTCGTGCTGTCCCTGCAGCGCTCCGAGGTAGATGAGATCAGCTTTGAGAGAACCTCGACGAAAGACCGCTGGGTAGCTGTACCTCTTGCGGATTATGATAATGGTATCTTTATCGAGCCCCGCTACAAGGTAACTTATCCGATGCAGCGTGAGCCGAATGATGCGATGTACAATCTTCTTGCGATGATCCTGGATCTTGAGGTCTCACAATATGTTCCGATCGCTGAGGAAGATATGGCAGCCTATGGTCTTGCGGATCCGGAATATAAGATCACGATCCGTCTTCAGACCGGCGAAGAGATCAAGATCGCTCTTTCGATGGAACTTGGCGGTTATTACTATGGTACATGTTCCAATAACCCGTATACTTTCCGCATCGATCCGTCATTCCTTCCGGGTTTGAATAAAACATCCTTTGAACTGATCGATTCTTGCGTGATCCATGGTTATCTTGATGATATTTCCACTGTTCAGGCTACGATCAAAGACAAATCGTTTATGCTTGAGTGCCGGTTGAATCAGGATCTGGACTTCTTAGCCGATGATTCGATGTTCCAGCTTGATAAACGAAACGCGAAGATCTATTCTTCAAGCGGCGACTGCTATGGACTTCTTTTGTTCGAATCGATCTTCAATATGCCGGTTTCACGTGTTGATTACGATGTTAAACCTGAGCTGAAGAATGTTGAGGCTTCATTCGTGATCGCGAAGCATAGTGGAGAGGTCCTGGATCTGAAACTTGTCCCGGCTGGTGATAATGAGTATTACTGCTTTATCAATGACTACTATAGTGGATTTATAGTAGACAGAAGCGTATTATATAAAGATAATGGTCATGATCTGTCCGGATTTGGTGTCTGGGATGCTTACTGTCTTTTGACGGAAGCGATCGACAACAAGAATGGAAACGACGTCTACGACCGTCCATAAGAGAGAACTGGAAATGCCTGCAAAAGCAAAGAAAACTGAATCAAAACCTCAGCAGAAACGAACGAAGTTTACCCATAGGTATGCGACGCCGATCCTGGTCGTTTTGTGCATCATTCTTGCGGTCGTTTCGATCATCCTCGTTTATATGATCCGTAATCATGTGGCGGCGACTGATGGGGCAAAAGAACAGCTTCGACTGTCTGCTATCGCCGGTTTTGACTGTGAATATACAGAAGCTCAGCAGATCTATCCGTTCCAGAACGGCCTTCTCAAGGTATCCAATAAGCGTGTTGCTTATCTGTCTATATCAGGAAATGAGATCTTCAGTGAAGATCTGGAAATGAGCAGCCCTGTATGCATCAAGTGTGGTTCCTATGCTATGGTGGCGGATACAGAAGGCTTCCTCTGCGCGCTTTTCTCTGAACAGGGAATGATCTATAAGACCCATATGACGGGAAAGATCGGAAATGTCGCTCTTGCGACATCCGGACTTTCCGCAGTGATCATCGAAGATGGTGATTCCTTCGGATGTGTATACATGATGGAGAAGGATGGTTCGTTCCTGGCAAAATGGTCTTCATATGAGTCCGGTTATCCGATCTCCCTGGCATTTGCGCCGGATGAAAGTACTCTTTCCGTATCTCTGGTCGATACAGATGGTTCCCAGATGATCCCGCACGTCAAGCAGTTCTCGATCCCTCAGGACCGCACGAATGCCCGTCCGACAGAGAATGCTTTCTATTCTCCGCTTGTGACGGATATCATGCCGCTTCTGGCTTACATGAGCAATGACCGTGTGGCAGTCGCGGGAATCAGTGATGTCGCGATTATCGGAAACGGGAAATGTGATACGGTTACGCCTGCATTCCCGTGTGTTACAAGTGTTGTTTCTTTTGACGGCGGATACGGAGTCATCTACTCTGACGGTATCGATAAACCTCTGAGACTTGCGACTTTTAATGAAAATGGCAGCAAGATCGGTGAAGTTTCACTCGGAAACGAAGTCCTTGGTATGGATGTTTCCGGCTCTTCCGCACTCTTTGCTGTTGATGAGAAGATCATGCTGGTAGATATGTCGAGAGCAAAGGCTACATCAACGATCAATGTTGATGAACCTGTACTCCGCGTTTCTTTCTTCGGATCGAAAAATATCTGCGTAGTTACAAATGCCGGTGTTCGTGAGATCACTATCTAATCCTGCGGAGGCGGTATGGAAACAGAGTTAAAGCTTTCATTTCCGGATCGGGAATCCTTATATGCTGTTTGTGATTCGCCCTGGTTCCTTCATGCCGTAGAGATCCTGGGAGAGAAGACCGAAGAGTACGAAAACTCCTATCTTGATACGAGGGACCGCGCTCTTGAAGGTACCGGAAATTCCCTTCGTATCAGACATATTGTCGGTTCTGACTATATCCACACAGTGAAAGCTTCCCGTGTTTCTCTTTCCGGGGAAACGGATTCCGCGGTAAAGAGCGGCCTGACATCCAGATGTGAATGGAATGTCAGTACGAAACGGCCGGATTTTGATATTGATTTCTTTCTTCACGAAGCTAAAGAAGCAGAAGATCCTTATGAGATCCTGGCTTCCATTCTTGTTCCGCTCTCCGGCTCTAAACTTGTTGCTATCTGTAAGACGGAGTTTACCCGACAAACGATCACGGCAATGTACGAAGGCAGTAAAGTGGAGATCTGTCTGGATACCGGTAAGTGTATCGCGCTTGACAGATCCCTTCCGATCTGTGAAATGGAGATCGAACTGATATCCGGAGATGTTTCTGCGGTCTCAAAGCTTGGTGTTCTCGTCAAAGAACATACAGAGTGCCAGCCACTGGCGGTTTCAAAACTGGGCAGATGTTTGAGCCTTCTGAAGGAGAAGGACAATGACTAACGTGGATCAGAGAAAACTTGATCTTCTGGTGATCGGTGCCGGCGCATCCGGTATGGCCGCGGCCATTTCCTTTCAGCAGACTCTGACAGCTCAGGGAAAAGATCCTGCTGATGTACTCATCCTCGAGAAGAATGAACGCGTCGGTAAGAAAGTCCTGACGACAGGAAACGGACGGTGTAATCTTTCTAACAAGGATATGTCTCTTTCTCATTTTCATAGCCATAACACGAGTTTCGCGGGACAGGTTTTTTCCAGTGTTTCTCCGCTGGACTGCCTCGCTTTTCTTGAAGAGATCGGCATCGTGACAACGGCAGAGGGAGATAAGCTTTTTCCGATGAGTAAGACAGCGGCCTCTGTCGTGGATGCCTTCCGTTTCCAGCTCGAAGATCTGAAGATCGAAGTGGCTGAAAACGCTGTAGTTACAGAGATCGTAAAAGATCAGGATCTTATTGTGCGATGCGAGGATGGAAGATCTTTCACATCGGAGAAAGTGATCATCGCGACCGGCGGAGCCTGTGCAGCCTATACAGGATCGACCGGCGACGGATATAAATGGCTCCATGAACTCGGGCACAAGGTCTATGCTCCGAAGCCTTCGATCGTTCAGCTTCTTACAGATAATTCCGTGACAAAAGCACTTTCCGGCCTCAGGCTGGATGCAGAAGTTTCCCTGATCTGCGATGGGCATGTGATCGCTTCACAGTATGGGGAAGTGCTTTTCACGGATTATGGACTATCCGGACCTGCGATACTTCAGGTATCGGGAGAGGTATCCAGACGCATGAAGAAAGATCAGCTTACAGTTCCAATGAGTGTTTCCCTGCGCCTTTTCGATGAAGATACACTGACTTGCATCAGGGGAGAGCTTGAAACCCGTAGGAAGAGTTTCTCGTCCCGTCCGATCGATCAGATCCTTCTGTCGGTATTACCGCAGAAGATCGCATTACAGCTTCTGAAATCCTCGCTGGAGCGCCCGATGGCACTTCCGGTCTCCGCGCTGTCTGATGGGGATATAGGAAAGATCCTGAATACGATGAGGGCATGGAATTTCCAGGTGCTCGGTACTCGTTCACTTGAGTTTGCCCAGACTACGATCGGTGGAGCGGACTGTGACGGCTTCTCGCCGGAGACGATGGAATCCTCTATTGTTCCGGGTCTTTTCGCCTGTGGCGAGGTCCTGGATGTGGATGGCGACTGTGGCGGATATAACCTGACATGGGCTTTTGCATCCGGAATCCTGGCCGGACGCTCGGCGGCAGAACAGTTCCTTAATGGCGCGGAGGCATGATATGGAAACCGATATCCGCCTCGCGATCCCGCTCGCTGTGTATGAGAGATTTCCCAAGATCCAGTCCCCCTATACGGATGACCGGGATGTCCGCGCTTACTTTGAAAAGAAGGCTCATAAGAAGCTCCCGAAATACTGCCGTTTTCTGAAGAAATCCATCGATGCCAGGCATAAGAATGATATCCGTGTGGTGGTCCAGGCAAGGTTTCAGGATACTGATTTCCGAAAAGCAATGGAAGAGCCCGTTCTTACGGATCATAAGATAGATAATGGAAAAGATAAGAAGCGTGTTGTCGTCTGCGGAAGCGGCCCGGCAGGACTTTTCGCCGCAGCTACCCTTGTTGAAGCGGGTCTGTCTCCGATCCTTCTGGAACGGGGAAGAGATGTGGATACCAGAACTGAGGATGTGAAACATCTGAAAGAGGATGGAATTCTCGATATCTGTTCCAATGTCCAGTTTGGCGAAGGCGGGGCCGGTACATTCTCTGATGGTAAGCTTTTCAGCGGTGTTTCTGACCCGAGACGCGATCTTGTGCTCTCCACATTTGTGAAGTACGGGGCTCCGAAATCGATCCTCTATGAATCGCATCCGCATATCGGAACGGATTATCTTAGAAAGGTCATTCGCAATATGCGGCAGGATCTCGCTGAACGCGGGGCACAAGTGCTTTTCGAGCGGAAACTCAGTGATATTTGTGTTTCGGATGAAAAACTGAAATCAGTCACGCATGTGTCTTCTTATAGTGGTCAGGATGCGGTCGAGATTCCCTGTGATGCGCTTGTTCTGGCGATAGGACACAGTGCGAGAGATACATTCTATATGCTGTCCGAAAGAGGTGTAAAGCTGGAACAGAAGCCGTTTGCCGTGGGTGTCCGTATCGAGCATCTGCAGAGTGAGATCGATAGATCCCAGTTTGGTGAGTGCTTCGAAAGTGAGATACTGCATCCGGCAAACTACAAGGTCGTTACCGCAACCTCAACGGGAAGGAAACTCTATTCTTTCTGTATGTGCCCTGGTGGCGAGGTCGTCTGCGGATCATCGGAAGAGAACGGTGTGGTAACAAATGGTATGAGCGAATACGCGAGAGCCCGTGAAAATGCTAATTCCGCTATGCTGGTAGGTGTGGATGAGAAGGACTTCGGCAGCACGGATTGGGATGCCGGTATACGTTTCCAGCAGGCTCTGGAGAAACTTGCATATGAGAAGGGAAAAGGCGGTTACTCTGCGCCGGCGCAGCGTGTCTCGGATTTCCATGCGCACAGGAAGACCACAGAGTGGGGAAAGGTAAGACCGTCTTATCTTCCCGGAGTCACGATGAGTGATCTATGGGAGGTCCTCCCGGAAGAGGTCGCCAGGACTCTGGATGAGGGCCTGACACTTCTGGATAGAAAGATAAATGGTTTTGATGATCCTGACGCGGTCATTACTGCAGTCGAGACAAGAAGTTCCTCACCTGTACGTATCAGAAGAGATGAGAATGGCGAGAATCTCTCGGTCTCAGGTATCTATCCGACCGGTGAAGGCGCCGGATACGCGGGTGGGATCATGAGCTCGGCCATCGATGGGATCCGACAGGCGGAAGTGCTTTTGGATAAGCTATTTTCCTGAGTATATGGTAAAATAGGTGTGTCAATCTCGGAGATAAGGACACGATGCTATGGAAGTTACGATTTTAGGCTGCAGCGGCGGTTATCCAGGCCCCGGTCAGGCAGCATCCGGTTACCTGTTGACGATAAACGATAAGAAAGTGCTGATCGATTGCGGAAGCGGTGTCTTCTCCAATCTTCAGCTTCATGTGCCGCTTAACGGCCTCGACGCTATTCTCATTTCCCATCTTCACGCTGACCATTACAGTGATCTGATGGTAATGCGCTATGCGATCGATATGAATACTAAGCATGGCATGGAATTCAGAAATGTACCGATCTTTGCGCCGAAGACACCGGAAGGTGTGATCCATTCGCTTACGAATGACTGGGGATATAAGATCGGATACATCGGTCATGAGTCTGAGCTCCCGCTGTTTGGTGCGAAAGCGAAGTTCTTCCGTACGAACCATCCGGTCGAGTGCTACGGTATCCGTGTCGAACACGAAGGTAAGGTGTTCGTTTATACAGCAGATGCGTCCGTTGATTCACTCTTTGCGGGTTATCTGGATGACGCTGATCTGGCTATTATGGACTGTGGTGAGATCGAGGCGGCAAGACGCCCGAACATGCTCCATCTTACTCCGAAGGAGTGCTATTCCTGTGCGAAAGCACTTCGTATCAAGAAGACCATCCTCTCGCATCTGGTTCCGTTCTATGACAGAGAAGACGTGGAACTTGAGGCAAGAGCCTGTGGTGACTGGGACTTCGAACTTGCCCAGATCAATAAGACATATCGCATATAAAACGAAAAGGAGAAACATATATGAGTACAGAAAAAGATAAGAATAAGGCAGTGATCACAGTTGTCGGTTGCGACGCGGTAGGTATTATCGCGAAGATCTCGGCACTTCTTGCAGAAGAGGGCGTAAACATTAACGACATTACACAGACGATCCTGGATGATATCTTCACCATGATCATGCTCGTTGACCTGAAAGCCGCTAAGTCCGATATGAAAGCACTGTCAGACAAGCTGGATAAAGTCGGTGAGGAGATCGGTGTATCCATCCGCATCCAGCACACAGACCTTTTCTATGCGATGCACCGTATTTAATCTTGGAAGATAAGCAGGTAGTTGATATATGATCACAGATTTTGAAGTATTAGAGACTGTCCGGATGTTCCAGGAACAGCATCTGGATGTTAGAACGATCACCATGGGTATCAGTCTGATGGACTGCGCGGCGGATACGCCGGAGAAGTCCTGCCAGAAGATCTATGATAAGATCACGCGTTATGCGAAGGACCTTGTAAAGGTCGGTGAAGAGATCACAGAGAAGTACAGAGTACCGATCGTAAACAAGCGTATCTCCGTTACTCCGATCTCTATCGTAGCCGCGGCTTCCGGTGCCAAGGATTATACGATGTTTGCCAAGACTCTTGACCGTGCGGCCAAAGAGTGCGGCGTTAACTTTATCGGCGGTTTCTCCGCTATGGTCCAGAAGGGATATACGATTTCCGACAAACGCCTGATCGATTCGATCCCAGAGGCTCTCTCGGTTACAGATAATGTTTGTTCTTCGATCAACCTCGCGTCTACACGATCCGGCATCAATATGGATGCGGTCCGTGATATGGGTGAGATCATTAAGAAGACAGCGGAAGCCACTAAAGACAGAGACGCTCTCGGCTGCGCGAAACTCGTTGTGTTTGCCAATGCTCCGGAAGATAATCCGTTCATGGCCGGTGCTTTCTTAGGCCCAGGTGAGCCTGAGTGTGTTATCAACGTAGGTATTTCCGGTCCTGGCGTTATCAAGGCGGCTCTCGAGACAGTGAAGGGAGAAGACCTCGGCGTTGTTGCTGAGACGATCAAGAAGGCTGCATTTAAGATCACCCGTGTAGGTGAACTGGTAGCTCGTGAAGCTTCCCAGAGACTGAATGTTCCGTTCGGTATTATCGACCTGTCTCTTGCTCCGACACCGGCAGTCGGTGACTCGGTCGGCCGTATCCTTGAAGAGTTCGGTCTCGAGCACTGTGGTGCATGGGGAACGACAGCAGCATTGGCGATGCTCAATGACGCCGTAAAGAAGGGCGGAACCATGGCAAGCTCATTCGTCGGCGGTCTTTCCGGTGCATTTATCCCGGTATCTGAGGATGAAGGAATGATCGAAGTTGCAGAGAAGGGCTTCCTGCGTCTTGAAAAGCTCGAAGCGATGACATGCGTATGCTCCGTTGGCCTTGATATGATCGCGATCCCGGGTGATACTCCGGCATCTACGATCTCCGGTATCATTGCTGATGAGATGGCTCTCGGTACATTTAATAACAAGACCACGGCAGTCCGTGTTATCCCGGTTCCAGGTAAGAAAGTTGGCGATCAGGTCGAGTTTGGAGGACTCCTCGGATACGCTCCGATCATGGAAGTGAATACGGCTTCCTCAGAAGCGTTTATCTCCCGTGGCGGACGTATTCCTGCTCCGATCCACAGCATGAGAAACTGACATTTACTTTATTTCTGAAATGAAAAGACAGCGTTTGACAAAAAATCTGATAATCGGCACTCTTTCTATAGAACTTCTGATGCTGGTCATTTTGATTGCTTGTCTGGCGCTGTTTTCATCGTCAGATGTTAAGAAACCTGTGAATTTGAAGTCTTTTCAAACCTCTGATTTCATTCATCTGAAATCTTCGGACGGGGATCTGTCTTCTGATGACACTGAACCGGTAATATCGGATGGATCTTCACTTTTTACGATAAATGGCAAAGCGGTCAAGGTTGTTTCCCGGCCTTTCTCGCTTCCCAAGGGAAACTATGTAGTTTCTGTCAACTACGCTTGTCATGAGAATAATAATCTGGTCTTCCTGTACTCGAAATCTCTTTCTGATAACCGTGTAGAGAATGCGGATCAGGCGGTTATTGCTAATTCTCGGTCCAATAATCTCAGTTTCGGATTTACTCTCACGTCGCAGACGGATGATCTGATGCTGTGCTTTGCGTGTGAGGAAACGGAAGGCTTTTCCGTGTTTCAGACAGAAGTACGTGAAGTGAGCGTGTCAGCGCCAAAGACAGTCCGACTCGTCGCAGCTGCAATTCTTTGGATATTCTTCTGTGGAATCTTTGATCTGATCGTGTTCCTTTTTGTCTTCTATCCGGATAGACGGAAACACTATATTATTCTTATAAGTGCTGCTATTCTTGCATCGCTTCCTGCACTGATCCCGTCTCCCTATATCCGATGTGCGGATGATCTTCCTTTTCATATCCTTCGAATATTTGGTATAAGGGATGGTTTTTCGCATGGCCTTCCATGGGTCAAACTGCAGACAAACTGGTATAACGGGTACGGATATATTGTCGGTGCCTGCTATGGAGATCTGCTCTTATATCTTCCTGCTCTCGGAAGCGCATCCGGTTTGAGTATGGATCTTTGTTACCGCCTCTTCGTCCTGTTTATCAATGGTTTAACTGCTGCATCCGCATATTACTGCTTCAGCAGGATGTTTGGCAGAAGACCCGGTATAGTGGGAAGTGTCGTATATGTGTTCCTGATCTACAGGATCACAGATCTCTATCATCGTGCGGCTGTCGGTGAGTATTGCGCGATTGCATTTCTTCCGTTTATAGCTTTAGCTGTTTATCTGCTGTACAAGGATGAATATCTTAAATCAATATGGATGTTTGTGATCGGTTTTACCGGCATTGTGAATACACACACGGGTTCTATGGCCATGCTTCTTTCTGTGCTCGTACTGTATATGCTTATCGATTTCAGAAGGACTTTTGTTGCCAGGCGCCTTTTTTCTCTTGCGGTTTCGGCAGGGACGGTTATTCTTGTGAATCTGTCTTTCATCGTTCCGTTTATTGATATGGTATTCGGAAATAAGCTCAGAGTTATGGAAGAAAATGACTATTCCATGATAAGTATCAGCGGTCTGTCGTTCAATTCGTTATATCATGGACATGGAAACCTGAATTACTATTTCATAAGCGCTCTTTATGTTATCGTTTTACTGATGGTTTCTTCGCTTCTAGTCATTCCAAAGATCTTGAAAAACGGCAAGCACAGTGATAAGGATCCGGATAGGAAATCCGTATCATTCGGCGATTTCTACAGATACCTGATCTGTACGGGGATCATGATTTTCCTGTGTACGAAATACTTCCCTTGGAAATCAATCACAAAAATCCCTGTACTTAAGCTTCTGCCTGCAAGCATTCAGTTCCCGTGGAGATATCTTGCTTTCACAGGAGTATTCATCGTACTTCTGCTTTGTGAAACGATACGGTTGACGATGGATAGTAAAGGTTTTGCTAAGCACGCGGGGCAGATACTGGTCGCGTCAGCAGTAGTGTTGGGTAGTATGTTCGGGTGTACGCAGTATTTTTCCTATGTAAAAGTGAACTATAATTCCGAGTACAACATTCGTTCTGAGACTTGCTCACAGCATGAGTATCTTCTGGAAGATACTGATGTTCATGATATCGGGAGTGAATATATTAAAACTGCCGATGTGAAAGTGTGGGATTATGAGAAGGACGGGGACAGGATAGAATTCGCATATGTTTCTGATTCAGATGGATATGTTGATCTCCCGCTGTTTAACTATTCACATTATGTTGCGGAGTACGCTGAAGGAATTACTGAAGATTATCACGCTGTCGATATTGAAAATGGAGAGAATAATCGTATCCGTATCCCGGTTAAAGAGAATACAGAA
The DNA here is from genome assembly GCA_002310155.1 of Mageeibacillus sp. UBA1193. Classification (GTDB taxonomy): domain Bacteria; phylum Bacillota; class Clostridia; order Saccharofermentanales; family Saccharofermentanaceae; genus Scatonaster. The sequence goes on from DBYF01000115.1 coordinate 41,593, forward strand.
GGACGTATCCGGGTTCACTTCCGTGCTCCGGTCTACTGGGGAATTGCTCTTGTGATCAGTATTCTGAGTGTAGTTGGTCTGGCGGTGTATTCTGTCCGTCAGTTGAGAAGAAAGAAGAGAGGGGAAAGAGAAATAGTGCCATCATGACCGGTTGGATTTGAAGGCGCGCTTATGTGCGTACATGATCTCATCTGCTTCCTGCATGCAGGTGACGATGTGACTGGTATCCCTTCCTTTTAATTCCGATACACCGATACTTGCGTGGAGTTTGAAAGCTTTCCCTGAAGTTAATGAGATCTCGTCGAGGCGGCTCTTGATCTGCTTTTCGAATTCATCGCCGCGTCCGTAAGTTTCCGAGATCAGAACAGCACAGAACTCATCACCGCCGAATCTGGCACAGAACTCGTTTTCGTTGAGAGAGGACTGAAGTGCTTTCGCGATCTCGGAAAGCGCAAAGTCACCCTCGGAATGGCCATGAATATCGTTGATCGCTTTAAGGTTATCCATATCGATACTCGCGATCGTGATGATGGCATTTTCCGGAGTGGACGTAAGAACTTCCTGGAGCGCGTTCTCAAAACCTCTGCGATTATATAGACCGGTGAGCTCGTCTGTCTGGGAAAGACGTGTGATCTCGGCAATGATACCGAATTTCTTCTGCAGGTAACAGGTCTCGATCGCAGATGAGAGTGTGCTGATATAAGTGTATGTCAGCGAATTCGGCCACTGCATCTCATTAGGTTTCAGAACTAGATACCCGTAATCTTTGTTCTTGAAGAAGAGAGGATATACGATATATACTCCCGGAGTATCCGTATCGAAGCATTCCTTCGGAAGAAGATCCTTGCGGCTGAATGTCTGATTGACGGCTTCTGCCTGTCTGCGGTTCTCTTCATGCATGATCTGAAGAAGGATCATGTTATCAGTAAAAGGTTTGTCCGGTTCTTCTGAAGAGAAGACAGGATCGGATTCGTCGCAGTAACAGATATAACCTGTCTCGCAACGTAATGTGTGAAAATAGTAAGTAGCTACGGAAAGGGCACTGTCGATGTCGAGGGTGTTCTGGTAATCCGCGGTAATACGTCCGCACTCGCGCAGCAGGAACTCCTCCTCGGCAACGGAGCGGTAGATCTGGTCGATATCCCGGCTGATGATCTGTTTTCCGCAGCCACAGCTTGCACGGAAGATGATCTCGTCAGACAGTGTGATCAGTTTCTCGGGACGCTTGCCAGCCTGGATGTCATCGATCAGCTGGAATGCAGCTTCTGCATATTTTTCAGGGTGGATGGTAACGGTAGTGAGGGAAGGAGTAGTATCTTCACCTTCCTTGATTCCGTCAAATCCGGCGACACATACCTCTTCGGGAACGCGTACGCCCCGTTTCTGCAGTTCTTCACAGATAGAAAGCGCCATATAGTCGTTAGCACAGATGATCGCCTGAGGATAGGATATTCGTCCCTGCATGAAAAAGTCCATTGCTTTGGCACCACGGTTACGCCAGTAATTACCTTCGAAGATCGTATTCGCTTCGATGGACAGACCACTGTCTCTCATAGCGTTTACGAATCCGCGGAGTCTGTCCGGAGAATCCTTGTGCATGTAAGGACCTGACATATAGCAGATATCCGTAAAGTGATGGACATCGATGAAGTGTCGCGTCATCTGATACATGGTATCTCTGTTCTCGATCGATATCGTATAGAAGTCAGGATGTCCTGTCTGGATAAGAATGACAGGACACGTAGCATTCGTCTTTACGAGTTCATAGAACTCCCGGTCCATACCGTTGATGTCAAAGGATCCGGGAAGCGCGATGATCGCGTCAAAAGAAGAATAATCGGGCAGATGCAGTATTCCTTTCTTGCCGATCTCGGACAGGAGATTACGTCCGTATGGGGAAGTATATGATCCGTAGGATGCGAAGATAACAACATCCATATCATGAAGAGAGGCGAGATCAATAATGGCTTTCCCGAAATCTGTCTGGAAAACCTGAGTGATCTCACTCATGAAAAGACCGATCTTTTTTCTTGCCAAACCCCATATCCTCCTGATGAACCTGCCTGCTGTCTATGATGCGATTATATCACCGAAACCGTGCTGATTCCAATTTAACGGGTACTATTTATGAATTCTTTTCTCTTGCTTAACATTTGCCGATATGTCAAAATGCTTTTAAGGGATGGATATTATGATTTAGGGGGTATATTATGGCATACAATACGCAAGAAACGAGAGGCCTCAATGAGCGCGAACTTCAATTGATGCAAAGCCGTAAAGAATGGACGACGGCATTAGGCAAGAAGACGAACCTTCTGTTCATTCTCTCAATATTAAGCATTATTATGACTGTCGTTGTTCTGATCATCACAGTCAATGCTATGGGCTCAAGAAGATACAGTGAAGTTAAGAGCGCACTGAACACACTTTATGTGTGCGCCGGTATTGCGCTGGTGCTCAGTATTATTCATGGTGGAACGCTGCTCTCTATGGGTAAGCAAATGGATGATTTCAGCTCGGCCGGAGTTATGTATATCTTAGCTCAGATAGCTTCATTACTTAAGAGTATTCTCAGTGCTTCAGGACTGGGATCTCTTTTCAATTTGGTTTCGTTGGGTCTTACTATCGCATATCTTCTCAAGTTCTGTGCTGCCATGATCAGCTGCTTTGATACGATCGGAAGTGGAATGTCAGCCAGCTGGGAGTCATTTAAGACTGTATATCTTGTTGGCACGATCGGAGCTCTTGGAAGTGTTTTCCTTGTTCTTGTGCCGGGGCTTGCCGGACTTGCTGTGATCGGTGTATACGGTTTTTCGGTCATGATGATCATTGTAGGTATTTGGCAGATCGTACTTCTTCGTCAGTCTGCGGTAGAATTTCTCGAGTACACATTTAATCCTGCTATTGAGACCAGACCAGGTGCCAGTGCTTTTCACAACGTAAAATTCAACGGATCAACAACATCTCCGAGACCGGTTCCGGCTGCACGTAATGCCACGATGTCCAGAACGGATGCTGTCAAGAAGGCTGAAGAGATGAGAAGAAGACGTGAAGCGAAGGCTGCGGGTATCGATCCTTCAGAGTTTGAACAGAATGATGAAGCGAAACTTAATGCTGAGAAAGAAAAGATCAATACACTGAAGCAGTATAAGGAGCTTCTGGATGCAGGAGTGCTTACTCAGGAAGAATTCGATAATAAGAAGAAAGAGATACTGGGTGGTTGATCATAATCCGGATATAAAACAAAAAAGAGGGGTCATGCCCCTCTTTTTATTTCTGTGATCATTCCGGCTCAGTTAAGAGAATCAAGAGCCTTCTTTACCGTCTCCGGTGCAGGTGCTCCGGTGATCGTACGTTTGTTGACACAGGTCTGAAGCGAGATCGCATCATAGACATCTTCTTCGATCAGATCGGAGAACTGCTTGAATTCATCAAGGGTTAGTTTCTCGAGTGTAGTACCGTGCTCGATGCAGTAGTGAACGAGCTTGCCGGAGATCTCATGAGTGGATCTGAACGGGATGCCCTTTCTTACAAGATAATCAGCGAGGTCTGTCGCGTTGGTGAAGCCGCCAAGCGCTGCGTTCTCCATATTATCTTTTCTGAGCTTCATGGTCTTGATCATGCCGGTAAAGGGGACAAGTACGCCCTTGATAGTATCGATCACGTCAAAGAGTGCTTCCTGAACTTCCTGCATGTCCTTATTGTAGGTGAGAGGAAGTCCCTTCATAGTAACGAGAAGGGAGATGAGGTCGCCATATACACGGCCGGTCTTGCCACGAGTAAGCTCGGCAACGTCCGGGTTTTTCTTCTGAGGCATCATGGAAGATCCTGTAGAGTATGCATCATCCAGTTCGATGAACTTAAACTCCTGGGAAGAATAGAGAATGATCTCTTCGGAAAGACGGGACAGGTGCATCATGAGAAGAGATGCGAAAGAAGCAAGTTCGATCGCCCAGTCTCTATCAGCAACACCGTCGAGGGAATTAAGAGTGACGCCGTTCATACCCAGCTGATCCGCGACGGATTCGCGGTCGAGCGGATAAGTTGTTCCTGCAAGAGCGCCGGAACCGAGAGGCGAGATGTTTGTTCTTGCGATCGCCTCATCGAGACGGTCCATATCTCTTCCGAACATCTGGATATACGCCATGAGATAGTGAGCGAATGTGATGGGCTGTGCACGCTGGAGATG
>DBYF01000075.1:0-927 GCA_002310155.1 Mageeibacillus sp. UBA1193
GCAATGAAGGTGCGTAAGTAGTTTTCGCTTAGAACCTGTGAGAAGAGATTCGTGTCACCGGCTGAGAGCACGATCACAGAGAGCGCAAGATGAATTTCAACACCGGAGCGTTCTTCCGAAAACGGTCACTGGCTGAGTAAGGAAGATGCAGGCGCAGCATTAAAGGCGCAATCGAGTGCGGAAAGTAACCAAAGCGAGTGCTTTTCGAACATGGGTGGTACCGCGAAGGTGCGAAATGATTTCGAATTCGTCCCATGGCAATGGATAGTTGCCATGGGATTTTTGTTTCCTCTGGCAAATGATGAAGTGAAGAACTGCAAAAGCGAGAAAATAGGAGGAAAACATGGCAGAGTTAAGTGAACTGAATGAGAAACTGTCAGGAATCCGAAGTGAGATCGAGAACGATCTGTCCTCGATCACGAGCTCGAAGGGTGTCTATGAATACAGAAAGAGTGTCATGGATGCTAAAGAGGGCAAGATCGGATCGCTCATGAAGGAAATGGGCAAGATCCCGAAAGAGCAGAAGGCCGACTACGGCAAGATGGTCAACGAGATCAAGAACTGGGCACAGGAGAAGTTTGATGCGCTCGATGCACAGTTCAAGGATCAGGAGAGAAAGGCAAGATATGCCGCAGAGGCCATCGATATCACACTTCCTGAGAAGAAGCAGAAGAAGGGTAAGCTCCATCCGAATACCCAGGTCAGAAACCAGATCGTTGAGATCTTCGGTTCCATGGGCTTCTCTATCTACGAAGGAAACGAGATCGAGACAGACTACTATAACTTCACTGCTCTGAATATCCCGCAGGATCACCCGGCGAGAGATATGCAGGATACTTTCTATCTTAGTCCGGAGTTCCTGCTCCGTACACAGACATCCGCGGGTCAGATCCACGTCATGGAGGCTCAGAAGCCGCCGATCAAGAT
>DBYF01000075.1:964-1999 GCA_002310155.1 Mageeibacillus sp. UBA1193
ATGTTCTCCCAGATGGAAGGACTCGTTGTAGATAAGGGCATCACACTCTGCGACCTGCAGGGCATGCTCGATGTATTCGTAAAGAAGATCTTCGGCGAAGAGACAAGAACTCGTCTCCGCCCGTCGTACTTCCCGTTTACCGAACCTTCGGTAGAAGTTGACGTAAGCTGCTTCCAGTGCGGCGGCAAGGGCTGCAAGCTCTGCAAGGGCACAGGATGGATCGAGGTCCTCGGTGCAGGTGTCGTTAACAAGAAAGTACTCGAAGGCTGCGGAATCGACAGCAACGTATACAGCGGCCTCGCATTCGGTATCGGTATTGACCGTATCGCGATGCTCAAGTACGGCATCAACAACATCAAGATGCTGTTTGAGTCAGATCTGCGCGTGCTCGATCAGATCGATGACTAAGGGAAAAGGAGGCAAGTAATATGTTAGTACCACTTAGCTGGCTGAAAGATTACGTCGATATCGACGTTACCCCGGATGTACTCGAGGAGAAACTGTTCTCCTGCGGATTCGAGGTNNNGGCCACGACATCAGCAATGTCGTCGTCGGTGAAGTAAAGACCTGTGAAGCGATCGAGGGCACACACCTTCATCTGTGTCAGGTAGACGCAGGTGAGCATGGCACACTTCAGATCTGCTGCGGCGCAGACAATGTCGCTGCAGGCGGCAAATACCCGCTCGCACTGATCGGTGCTCAGGTATATGCCACAGCAAAAGACCACGTTACTGTTGAGGGTGTCATGACCATCGGTCAGGGCAAGCTTAGAGGTTACGATTCCTACGGTATGCTCTGCTCCGGCGTGGAGATCGGTGTGACCGAGGATATGTTCCCGGGTGCCGGTTATAACGGACTTCTTGTCCTTCCGGCTGACAGTGTTCCGGGTGCGGATGTAAAACCGATCCTGGGTCTCGATGACTATATCTTCGATGTATCCATCACGGCAAACCGTCCGGACTGCCAGAGCATTTTCGGTATCGCACGTGAAGTCGCTGCCGTTCTCGGCAAGCCGATCAAGGAACCGGCTCTCGA
>DBYF01000075.1:2043-6524 GCA_002310155.1 Mageeibacillus sp. UBA1193
TCCGATGTTAAGATCGAGGAATCTCCGCTGTGGATGAAGCGCCGTCTGGCTCTTGTCGGATGCTCCGCGATCTCCAACGTAGTAGATATTACGAACTATGTATTAAAGGAGCTCGGCCAGCCGATGCACGCTTTCGATTTCTCCTACCTCGAGGGTGGTGAGATCCATGTCCGCCGTGCGGAAGAAGGCGAGAAGATCGTAACTCTCGATGAGAAGGAGTTCGCTCTGACCACTGAGAACCTCGTTATCTGCGACGGTAAGAAACCGGTCGCTCTGGCAGGTATCATGGGCGGTCTCAATTCCGAGATCCTCGATTCCACGAACGCAGTTATGTTCGAGGCAGCCAAGTTCGCTCACGACAATATCCGTAAGAGCTCAAAGGCTCTCGGTCAGGTTTCTGATTCGAGCATGCGTTTCTCCAAGGGCGTCGATGAGTACACGACCGTTATGGCTATGAAGCGTGCTCTGCACCTGATCGAAGAACTGAACTGCGGTAAAGTAAGCGCAACGAAGTTCGACATCAACACAGGAAACTCTGTGGAGCCCAGAAAGATGACTGTAAGCGTAAAGCAGGTCAATGGTGTTCTCGGTATCACCGTACCGGATGAGGATATCGTACGTATCCTGAAGAACCTGCAGTTCGCGCCGGAACTCAATGGTGATGAACTGACGATCGCGATCCCGGGCTACCGTGTAGATATGGAGTCCTACCAGGATGTTGCGGAAGAAGTTATCCGTATGTACGGCTATGAGCACATCACACCGACCTTCATCCCGACTGCACAGGTCACATCTGGTGGCAATAACCTTAAGCAGAGATCTGAGCTGAAGATCAAGCAGGCACTCTGCGCAGCAGGCGCTTGTGAGGGCGTACACTATTCGTTCTTCTCTCCGGCGGATTTCGATCTGCTGAAGCTTCCGGAAGATGCTCCTGAGCGCTTCGCGATCAAGATCATGAACCCGATCAACATCGATCTGTCCCTGATGAGAACAACTCTCGCTCCGCAAATGATCACCGCGATGGCAAGAAACCAGAAGAGAGGTATCCTCTCCGGCCGTATCTATGAGATGGGCAACAAGTTCCTGCCGAAGGCACTCCCGCTTACCGAGTATCCGGATGAGCGCGAGACAGTCTGCATCGGTGTATTCGGTGAGGACGAAGATTTCTATTCTCTCAAGGGCCTCGTCTCCGTGATCGCGGACACACTCGATGTGAAGTTCGATTATGAGAAAGATGAGAAGACCTTCCTGCATCCGGGAAGAACGGCTAAGGTCATCTGCAACGGTGAAACTGTCGGTTACTTAGGTCAGGTACTCTATGAGATCTGTGACGAGCTCGACATGCGTGTACCGGCATATGTTGCTGAGATCGATCTTCGTATCCTTTCCCAGTACTACGGCAAGGAGAGAAAGTTCATCCCGCTGCCGAAGTTCCTCGAGGAGAAGCGTGACTTCTGCTTCGTTATGGATAAGAACATTACCTGTGCTCAGGTAGAAAAAGAGATCGAAGCTTCCTGTGAGTACATCACGAAGATCGACCTGTTCGATATCTATGAGGGAGCACAGCTCGGCGAGAACAAGAAGAGCCTCGCGTTCAGTGTCGTATTCACACCGAAGGATGAGGAGTTCAAGCCGGAGGTCATCGACGGATTCGTGAATACGATCCTCGGAAACCTCAGTGAAAAGTACGGAGTTACACTGAGAGCGTAAAACCGGATAGAAAAAACAACGGGAGCTGTCCTCGGTCACGAAGACAGCTCCTTTCTTGTGCGCTTGAAATTGAGAGACAAGAAAGATAAAATTTTATAGAGGATAGATTTATGAGGGTAGATATGAAAAGAGTTTTTGCATTTTTAACAGTAATCGTAATGGCACTGGGCCTTTGTGCATGTAAGGGTGGTTACAGCTCGAAGATCAGCGACGTAAAGAGCGCGCTGGAAGAGACCTGTAAGGCTCAGAAGGCAGAAACTGAGCAGTACGATAAGATGGTCGATACGAAGTATAAGATCGAGGACGTCGCGGAAGATTTTAAAGACGGCGTTTTCGCTGAGATCAAGTCGAAGAATTTTACATACTTCGGATTCCATACTGTTGTAGAGCACAGTTCGATCAAGTCTGTATTTAAATATCTTAAGACAGATCCGGCGACCAAGTCCGGTAACTCGGTGGGACATATGGAAGTCCTGGTCATCCAGTTCACCAACGGATCCCATGCCCAGAAGTATTTCGATGATATCATGGCAGCGAGAAAACAGGCCTATAAGAACAATGAAGAACTCAGCGGCCGAACAGTAGAAATCAAGAACCAGTTTATTGAGAAGAAGGAGTATTTCGCATTCGCCAGCCAGACGGAATTTACGACATACAACGTCTACGCCAGCATCGATGGAAGTACGGTAATGTATGCTTTTGTAGAAGGTCCGAGCTCGGAAATCCTTCTGAATGAGTACTATGCATTCATGAAAAAGATGGAATGTTCAGTAATAACCCTATAAATTGAAGGAGGATCTTAGTATGAATTGTTTTAAGTGTGGAAATCCGGTCAGAGATGGTGACGTCTTCTGCATGAACTGCGGTTCCAAGCTCGCTGATGCTGCTCCGGTCGATGTACCTGCAGTATCTCCACTCCAGGAAGCACCTGCCGCTCCGGTAGCTGAAGCTCCTGTTGATGTTCCCGCTGTATCTCCGCTCCAGGAAGCTCCGGTCGATGTACCTTCTGTATCTCCACTTCAGGAAGCTCCGGCATTTGAGGCTCCGGCTGCTCCAGAAGCTCCGGTCGCTCCTGTTGCTCCTGTACCGCCGATGGCTCCGGTGGAAGACAGACTTCCCGAACCGCCGCCGTTCGATCCTTCTGCAACGACTTCTGTAGATCCGTCCGCTCCTGCCGCTCCGGTAGATGACAGACTCCCTGAGCCGCCTCCGTTTAATCCGGGATCTTCTGAGATCGTCGGTCAGCCGACAGAGCCTGCCGCTGATATTCCGGAACAGTATATGCAGCCTGCAGCTCCGGCAGTTCCTGTAGACGGAACACCTTCCGCTGAAGTTGCCGGTGGAAACTATAATGCTCCGTTCGCATCCTCTACAACAGGTGAAGCTCCTGTAGATCAGAAGAAGACGGATCTCGAGAACATGTTCCAGAGAAAGTCCTGGAAGGATGAGAGTGTCAATAACGGCGGTATCGTAAACAGAGGACCGAACAACCGTTAAGTCTTACTTCTAAAGGAGAATTGAAATGGGATTATTTGATAGCATCCAGAACGGTATTGCAGGTGCAGCATCCGCCGCTCAGAGCGCAGGTTCTGACCTCCGCAGCAAGACCGTCGTATTCCAGGAAATGCCTGAGACTCTTGAGCAGATGAAGGCTCTTCCTGAAGCATCCATGAAGGATCCGCTCGATGTCGCGGCACTTACTGTCGCTGCTCTCTGTGTGTATCCTTTCAACAAAGATGAGAGCATCCGTATGCTGAATTTCCTGAAAGGTCCACAGCCGCTGTCTCCGTATGAGATCTCGTTTATCGCTGACCGCTTCAGAGATTCCGACTATATACCGCGTTCTTACCTGAACGGCGCGACGCCGCAAAACAACTATATGCCGCAGCGTCCGTATTCAGTTACTGTATATGAGCTGGCTCACAGCAGAGATAACCTCAACGAAGGTTACCTGACAGTAAACCTGAACTCCGGTGGTGCCGACAGCCCGCGTCAGATCCGTCTGCGCACGAAGCCATCGACAGGTGAGTGGTTCCTGTGGGAACAGTTCATTCTCGTTGGTATCCGCGTACCGGATGCCGCGAATCCTTGGGCATAACACGAGTGCTTTTAAAGAAGAAAACGAAGAGACCGTCTGAAGGATCAGGCGGTCTTCTTTTTCCGCAAAATCCGGGTATTTTTCCACAAGAAATGAGTTCTTTTGAAAGCAGGGGAAATGCTATACTTGAGATGGACTAAAGATGAAAGCCGCGCATATCGCGTGGCCTTATGAGATGACGAATATATGGAAGTACATGTAAAAGCATTTGCGGATATGACTCCGCTGGAACTCTACAAATGCGCGAAGCTCCGTGTCGATGTTTTCGTGTGCGAGCAGGAATGCCTGGCACCGGAACTCGATGACAGGGATCAGGATGCCGTGCATGTCTGGATCGAAGAAGACGGCCGGGTCGAAGCGTATCTCCGTGTTCTGGACCGTGGCGTGGAAAGCGAATATGTCGCTCTCGGAAGAGTGGTCACGAGAAAAGAAACACGCGGTAAAGGATATGGCGCGATGGTCATGCAGGAGGGGATCCGTGTGGCAAGAGAGCAGTTCCATGCGGACAAGATCTATCTGGAGGCGCAGACGTACGCGGAGGGCTTCTATATGAAGCAGGGATTCCGCCGGATCTCCGAGGAATTCATCCTGGACGGCATGCCGCACTATAAGATGCTTTGGGAAGAAAAGGAGAACTGATCATGAGACTGGGAACATCGAGTCCGCTGGCGCA
>DBYF01000017.1 GCA_002310155.1 Mageeibacillus sp. UBA1193
GACAGAAGATCACAGATGTCCTGTCCCTTATCGTTCAGCCACTCGATCCTCTGCTTGAGCTCCACGGTCCTCTTCAGGAATTCCAGTTCGTCCTTCGCCTGAGCGTAGACGGTGACCTTCTCATCCAGGAGCGTAGCCGGGACCTCCCATGCTTCGAAGTCTTCGTTAAACGGATACTTCTCCAGCATGATCAGAGTACTCCCTTCGTCGAAGGGATCTGGTCCTTGAACTTCTCATCGATATCGATCGCGATACGCAGTGCTCTTGCAAAAGCCTTGAACATCGCCTCGATCTTGTGGTGGTCATTCGCGCCGTATTCGCACTTGAGATGCAGTGTCAGTCCCGCGTTAAAGGAGACAGCACGGAAGAACTCTTCTACGAGCTCTGTCGCGAACTCACCGACATACTCGCCGCCGAATTCTGCCTGAAGTACCAGGAACGGTCTTCCGGAGATATCCAGGGAGCACTGGGCCAGTGCCTCATCCATCGGGATGGAAGCGAAGCCGTAGCGGTTAATGCCGCGCTTCTCGCCGAGTGCCTCGCCGAGCATCTTACCGATCACGATACCGATATCCTCTGTCGTGTGGTGTCCGTCCACATTGAGGTCACCATCGCAGCGGATACTGAGATCCATGCCGCTGTGGCGTGCCAGAAGATCGAGCATGTGGTCGAGGAAGCCGATGCCGGTGGCGATATCGCTTACGCCCTTACCATCGAGTTCCAGAGAACCCTTGATCTTCGTCTCTTTCGTATTTCTTTCCTGTGACGCGCTTCTGCTCATGCGTTCGTTCCTCCCGCGATCTCGTCGATCGCCTTAAGTAATGCATCCATCTCCTCATCCGTACCTACGGTGATGCGGAGATATCCGCTGATCCTCGGCTTATTAAAATACCTTACCAGTATACCTTTCTCACGCAGTTTTGTGTAGATGGCTTCTGCCGTCATGTCCTTCGGCTTCGCGAAAAGGAAGTTCGTCTTCGACTCAGGTAATGTCCAGCCGCGGGATCTGAGTTCTTGCGCGATACGGTCACGTGTCACGCAGACTTTTCTTACGTTCTCCATGACCCACGCATCGTCCGCGATCGCTACCGATGCGATCTTCTGCGCGATGCAGTCTACCGGGTAGGAGTTGAAGGAGTCTCTGATACGGCAGAGTCCCTCGATCAGTTCCGGATCGCCAACGGCAAATCCGAGACGGAGTCCCGCCAGAGAGTGCGACTTACTGAGTGTTCCTGTGACCAGGAGATTCTTATACTTCGGAAGAAGTGTTCTTGCCGTCACTCCGGAGAATGCCGCGTAGGCTTCGTCGACGAGTACGACATGATCGGGATTTGCCTGAAGGATCTTCTCCACATCCGAAAGGTCCAGCAGCTTTGATGTCGGAGCGTTCGGGTTGGCAAAGGCGACACCGCCTCCGTTTCCTTCGCAGAAAGCACTGACGTCGATACTGAAATCATCCTTCAGCGGGATCTTCTTCAGCGGGATACTGTAAAGCTCCGCATAGACCGGATAGAAGCTGTAGGAGATATCCGGCACCAGAAGAGGTGCCGCGCCTTCACCGGATTCGAAGAAGGCCTGAAAAGAAAATGCCAGGACTTCGTCGGAGCCGTTTCCGCAGAAGACCTGTTCAGGGGTAACGCCTAATACTTTTGCCAGTTCTTCACGGACGATCCGGGAACTGGTCTCAGGATATCTGGCAAGGATCGGGATCTCTATATCGGAGATCGCCTCTCTTATCTTCGGAGAAGCCGGATACGGATTCTCGTTCGTGTTCAGTTTAATTGTCTTCTGCCCCGGCTTCGGCTGCTCGCCGGCCACATAGGGCTCGATATTTCTCGTTTTCTCATTCCAGAAACGACTCATGGTTTCTTTTCCTCATTTCTAATACGTGCTTACTTCGGATCTCATGCGAGGTCCGGTAGTGCTTTTATACCAGTGCCCGCCCAAAAGAACGGGCACCGGCTCAAAAGCTTATTCTTCAAATCTTACGCGGATCGCGCTGGCGTGACACTCGAGACCCTCGGCATCAGCAAATGCAGCGACGTCCTTGTAGCAGTCACGGAGCGATTCTTCGTTATAGCGCAGTACCGAGATCTTCTTAAAGAAGTCACCGGTGTTGAGCGGAGAGAAGAATCTCGCGGTTCCGGATGTCGGAAGCGTGTGGTTCGGTCCGGCGAAGTAGTCGCCCAGCGGCTCCGGTGTGTAGTTTCCAACGAAGATCGCGCCGGCATTGTTGATGCGGCCGATGTAGCTGTCCGGATCCTCGACACAGAGTTCAAGGTGTTCAGGAGCGAGCTCCTCGCTGAATGCGAGTGCAGCTTCCATATCGTCTACGACCAGGATCGCGCAGTAGGTATCCAGGGACTTCGCCAGGATATCCTTACGCAGGCTCTTCTCCGAACGGCGGTCCACTGCTTCGTATACTGCATCCGCCAGCTTCTCACTTGTAGTCAGAAGGATCGCGGAAGCGAGTACATCGTGCTCGGCCTGGGACAGGAAGTCCGCGGCAACGAATTCCGGAACAGCGGAATCATCAGCGATGATCAGGATCTCACTCGGACCTGCGAACATATCGATGTCGACCTGGCCGAATACCAGACGCTTCGCTGTATTTACGTAGATGTTTCCAGGACCACAGATCTTATCGACACGCGGGATAGACTCTGTACCATATGCCATGGCACCGACTGCCTGGGAACCGCCGACCTTGTAGATCTCGGTCGCGCCTGCGATGCTTGCTGCAGCGAGGATGACCGGAGCGATCGATCCGTCCGCACGCGGCGGGGTGCACAGTACGATACGCGGGCAGCCCGCAGCTCTTGCCGGGATAACGTTCATGAGAACCGTAGACGGGAGCGGAGCCGTACCGCCCGGTACATAGATACCTGCAACGGAGATCGGGCGGACACGCATGCCGATCTCAGCACCCTTTGCAACATCCATCTTAAAGCCGGTCTCGACCTGTCTCTCGTGGAATGCCAGGATATTAGCTGCCGCTTTCTTGATGACTTCGACCAGGTTCGGATCGAGAGACGCGATCGCGTCAGCGATCTCCTGATCCGTTACACGGACATTTGAAGCATCAATGTCTGCCTTGTCGAACTTCTTGGTGTACTTGAAGACTGCAGCGTCACCGTTCTTCTTAATGTCATCGAGAACGTCGTTGACGACGTCGATGATGGGGCCGAGCTCCATCTTGCCGCGCATGCCCAGCTCTTCACAGATCTTCTTCAGTTCGCCCTGCGGGGCCTTTATTTTCTTACACTTCATTTTGCTTCCTCTTTCTTAGCGTTCTTGATCGCTACCTGCTTTCTCAGAGCGTCCAGCATCGGTACGATCTCAGCTTCTTTCATCTTCATGGAAACACGGTTTACGACTACGCGTGCGCTGATGTCGGCAACAACTTCCAGAACATCGAGGCCGTTCTCCTTCAAAGTACGTCCGGACTCAACGATATCGACGATGACTTCCGACAGACCAATGAGCGGTGCGAGCTCAACAGAACCATTGAGTTTGATGATCTCTACGCTCTCCTTCTTCGTTCCCTCGAAGTACGCGCGTGTGATGTTCGGATACTTCGAAGCGACGCGCTTATTCGGGATCTGGTCGAGCTTATCCTTCAGGGATACCGGACCGCATACGCACATTCTGCATGCGCCGAATCCGAGGTCGATCACTTCGTACAGGTTTCTTCCTTCCTCAAGGAGAGTGTCCTTACCGACGACACCGATATCCGCGGCACCGTACTCAACATATGTCGGAACGTCCGACGGCTTCGCCATAATGAAGCGCAGTCCCGTCTTCTCATCTTCCAGGATCAGCTTTCTGCTTTCCTCACGGCCTGCGGAAACGTCATATCCCGCAGCCTCGAGAAGGTCCAGTGCTTTTTCCGCCAGACGGCCCTTAGATAAAGCAATCGTAATCATGTGTTTTCCTCCTCAGTCTCTTCCTCTTCTTCAATAAACACGACCTGGTCGATCCCGTGCTCGGCCGCATACGCGTCGAGCTCTTCTTCGCTTCGGTGGTCCGTGTCGACAATTACCTTATTGCCCATGGCACGGAGTTCTTTTGCCGTAGCAAAAGCAGCCTTTCTCATGCCTTCACCGTCCGCGTATCCGACGATCGCATCCACTTCGACGAACTCCGGAAGCTTGTCCTGACGACGCAGCGCGATCAGGATCAGGTTGATTCCCAGAGAGAAGCCTACAGCGGAGAGGTCTCTTCCGAATGTGGAGATCACCTTGTCGTAGCGTCCGCCCGACAGGATCGGGAAACCGACTTCGTAGGTGAATCCCTTGAAGATCACGCCTGTGTAATAGTCGAGGCTTCTCAGCATGCCGAGGTCGATACTGACATACTGGAGCAGTTCGTAGTCGGAAAGCACGTCGAGGATCTCACGGAGATTATCAAGTGCTTTCTTCGAAGTCTCATTATTGACCTTCTGCGCAAACGCGTCGAGTACATCGTAGGTACCGAACTTGGAAGAGATCATGTCGAGGATCTCCTTCGCGTCATCGGAAAGGCCCAGTCTCTCTGCGGTCTTCTCGATACGGACGATGTCCTTCTGATCGATCGCGGTAGACAGTTCCGAAGCATCCTCTGCGGAAAGTCCCCACTCCTCAGCAAGTCCCTTGAAGAACTCTACCTGACCGATCGAGACCTGAAGATCCGTGATACCTGTCTGAAGCACGGACTGGATACCCAGTGCGATGACTTCAGCGTCCGCCTCGGAGTTCGAGATACCCAGGAGCTCAACGCCTGCCTGGGAGAACTCACGGAGCTTACCACCACCGGTCTTCTTGAAGCGGTACATGTTGCCGATGTAAGAAAGTCTAAGCGGCGGCTTCTCATCTTTAAGAAGTGTCGCGGAAACTCTCGCTACCGGGATCGTGCCGTCAAAACGCAGCGCCAGGATACGGCCGTCCATATCGGCCATCTTATACATATCCTCGGCTGCGACGAAATCTTCGCTGGCATATACATCGTAATACTCGATGCCCGGAGTCTCGACTTCGCTGTAACCATAGCCGGAGAAGAGCTCACGAAGATCACTCTCGATCTTTCTCTTCACGCTGGCGTCCTGCGGCAGGATATCGATCACGCCGTCCGGTGTGTGGAATCTATAATTGCCCATGAGGTAGTCCTCCCTAATAAATTCATATATAATAAATGTGCTGCGAACGGATCTTTTTCCGATGCAAAAGCACTCTTCTTCGGGATGCTTTATCGCTTTATCTTGCTAAAGTGGTAAAACACCATGTGTGTATTGTATGTTAGGTGCCTTTATTTGTCAAGGCATTCTACTATATTCGCGGTATAATGGATGTAATTAGGGGTTGATGATGGCATGAAGGCTATATTTGAATTCATATATAAGTATAATATTCCGTTTCTTGCGTTCTTCATTCTGATGAACCTGATTACATTCGCGCTCTTTCATTCTGATAAGAAAAAAGCACAGAAAAATGCTTTCCGCATACCGGAACGGGATCTTCTCGGATTCTCCGCGTGCTTCGGCGCGCTCGGCGGCCTCCTCGGCATGCTGGTCTTCCACCACAAGACCAGAAAGCCGAAGTTCTATATCCTCGTTCCGTTCTTCGCCATCGTTCATCTGGTGATCATTAACCTCGTCTTTAAGTGGGGACCGAAGACCTGATCCCCTTCCCATCTTTTTCGAAAGGACGTTTTTTCATGAAATACTTTATCGCATCAGACATTCACGGGTATCCCGATTCCTGTGAGAAGATCCTCGCCGCCTATGACAGAGAGCAGGCCGACCGCCTGATCCTCCTCGGCGATATCCTCTACTTCGGTCCGAGAAATCCTCTCGGTTCCACATACGATCCGAAGGGTGTCATCGCGCTTCTCAACGCCCGAAAGGAAGAGCTCCTCTGCGTCCGTGGTAACTGTGATTCCGATGTCGACCAGATGGTCCTGGAGTTCCCGATCATGGCGGACTACGCCGTGCTTTCCCTCGGAAAACGCCTGGCTTATCTGACTCATGGTCATGTCTGGAATCCCTTGCATCTTCCGCCGATGAAGAAAGGCGATATCCTCATCACGGGACACACCCACGTCGTTGCCTGCGAAGAACTCCCCGAAGGTATCCTCTACCTGAATCCGGGTTCCCCGACGTATCCGAAACAGGATACCCACAGAGGTTACATCATCCTCACCGAGGAGAAAGTGCTTTTCAAGGACCTCGACGGAAATACCACTTTGGAAAAATCACTCTAACAGAAAAATGACCCGGAGAAGAAACTTCCGGGTCACTTTTTTCTTTCTTATTCTTTTATCCTCGGATCAGTATCCGCGCTTGCCCTCGAGGGACTCATCGTTGTCGATCCAGTCCTGAACCAGGACTTCACGGTACTCATCCTTGCTGTCGCGTACGATGACTTTCTCGATTCCCGCGTTGATGATCATCTTCTTACAAAGTGAGCAGGAATTGGACTTGGCGATATAGTCGCCGGTCTTGGCATCGTAGCCTGCCAGATACATGGTTCCGCCGATCATCTTGTCACGGCTTGCGGAGATGATCGCGTTCTGTTCCGCATGTACGCTTCTGCAGAGTTCGTATCTCTCACCGCGCGGGATCTGCAGTGCCTCTCGGACACAAGTTCCTCTGTCGGAGCAGTTTACTCTTCCTCTCGGAGCGCCTACATAACCTGTGGAAATAACTTCATCATTCTTTACGATGACCGCGCCGTAATGTCTTCTCAGACACGTGCTGCGCTTCGCTACTACCTCAGCAAGATCCAGGTAGTAGTTGATCTTATCTCTTCTTTCCATAAAGGTCCCTTTTCTTACTGATATCAGAGTTCGGTAATGATGATCGTTACGTGACCATTGACGAGTCCGTTCAGACCGGAATACGTCGGAGTAGAACCATCACCTGTAACAACGAATGTGCCGGAATATGTGGCTGCGGAATTAGTAATTATGGTTCCGCCCGCACCATCGTCTGCGGATGTAGCCGGCTGCCATGTACCCGAAACTGTCTTACCCGCGCAGGATGCGCTTGCCGTAAACGGAGCTGTAGTATCGCTGTTCTCACCTGTGATCGTGATCGTTACGGAATACTGCTTTCCTGTCTCGAGTGTCATGCTCGGAGCAGCATCTTCTGCTGTCCAGGATTGCTTCTCGACCGGAGTAACTGTAATGGTAAGTCCAAACTCATCGACTGTGCAGAGCTTCTTCCAGTTCGCATCGATATCTTCAGCATCCTTCGACTTGTACTGGATCTGATCTTCTGTTACCTCAGGAGTTCCTGCATCCGGGTCCGCTGCCTGGATAACAACGCCTCTCTTCAGTCTGATATCAATATCCGCTGCAAGCTGACCCTTGAGTTCGGAAACCGGGATCAGTATCTGCCATTCTGTATTGGATCCTGTCTTATAGCGCCACAGGATATTCGAAGGTGTTCTTGTGATCTCGATCTCGTTCGCGTCAGCGCCCGGATCACCCTTTTCACCCTTAATTTCAGTCAGGGCACAGATCTCGCGGAAGCTGTTATCATCCTCGCCGACATATCTCCACTTGATATAATCTCCGACTTTCTGGATCTCGATCTCCCTACCGGAAGCACCTGTCAGGCTACTGATAGAGATGAGCGGTGTCCAGTCGTCATCACCTTCATATTTCCAGACGATATCCGAATCGGTCTTGTCCACGATGACCTTCTTACCGGGTTCACCCTGAGGACCCTGCGGACCTTCCTTACCTTCCTTACCCTCTTCACCTTTAAGAGCGGCGACCGCCATGATCGGACGCCAGGAAGCGTCAGAGTCGCCCTTATATCTCCAGGAGATCGTACCATTTACTGTATCAAACTCAACGGAACGTCCATCCTGACCATTCTGTCCATCCATACCGGAGAGCGCACTGATCGCGATGAGTGTCTTCCAATCCTGATCCTTGCCTTTCGTGTATCTCCACTGCAGATATCCGCCGAAGGAACGAAGCTCGACATCACGGCCATCCGCGCCCGGATCACCTTTCGGGCCCTGTGCACCGACCGCACCTGCTTTACCTTCCGCACCTGCTTTACCTTCTGCACCGACCAGTGCGTCCTTCTTCATGAAGTTGACCCACTCGCCATCCGCGTTCAGATACTGGACGAAACCGTCCTGCTCACGCCACTGGATCTCGACGTCAGCGGTGTTGACCGCATCAACCTGAACGAATTCCTGCCAGGCATTATCGTCTTCACCTTCATAGCGATATTCAACGATATCACCATTCTGACGGAACTCCATCTTTTTTTGTGAATTATCCTGTTTATTCCTGGAAAAGAATACGTAGATACCTGCAGCGCCGACGACGCCAAGGCAAACAATACAAGCAATAATGATTTTTACCGAGTCTCTCATAGTCCGACACTCCCTAATTTCACTAATTAGTATTGTATAATAACGATTTCTATGTGAAAAGCACTTTTGTAAAAAAATCCTTGGAAATTCACGAATTCTGCGATTCTTTCCAGGTCACTTGTGGTATTTCTCCCCGTAGTGGATCTTAAATGCACGATATACCTGCTCGAGGATGATCAGTCTGGTCATCTGGTGGGTAAAAGTCATAGGGGAAAGACACAGTCTCTCGCTGGCACGTTTGACGATTTCGGGAGACAGCCCGTTCGATCCGCCGATGACGAGGACAAGCTCCGCTCCGCCCTTCTCATAGCCTGCGATCACGTGCTTTGACCACTCTTCCGAGGTCAGTTCTTTTCCATGAAGATCTAAGACGATCACATACGATCCGTCCTTAATGCGCGAAAGGATCTTCTTGCCTTCCTGATCCAGAGCCTGCTCTGCAGGGATCGAATCCGGCGCGTCAGGTACTTCGATGATCTCTACCGTCGTGTATTTGGACAGACGCTTGATGTACTCACTGATCCCGTCATTGAGCCACTTTTCCTTGATCTTTCCGGCACAGACGATCTGAAGTTTCATAGAATATCTCCCAGCCTAAGCGGTTCCGTGGGAACATAACGGTTCGCGATGCGAAGTGTAAAGTCTCTGTCCCGGACGAGGTCTTCTGCCTCAAGGGCACGGATCACGGTTCTTTCCGCGACCTGCGGAAGGTTGTTTTCCTTACTTAAATGTCCGAGGATGAAGTGTTTCGTTCCGGCCTTACAGAGCGCTGCGACCGTACTCGCGCAGTCATCGTTACACAGATGTCCGTTATTGCCGTCGATCCTCTTTTTCAGATAATACGGGTATTCTCCGTTCCAGAGCATATCCTTGTCATAGTTCGCTTCCAGAAGGATACCGTCACAGCCCTTCAGATGATCGAAGATCAGGGGCGTCATATAGCCGATATCCGTCGCGATGGCCGCCCGGTTGGAAACCGTCGAGAACATGTATCCGCAGGATCCTGTCGTATCGTGCGGTGTGGAGAAAGCAAGGATATTAAAGTCACCGACGGTGAAATCCTCCTCCGGAAATATCTCGTTATCGAGACTCGGAAGATGGGGTTTCTTCTCCGCGCGATGGATACCTGACCAGGTATCTCTCGTCGCATAGATCGGAATCGAGAATTTTCTCGTAAATACGTCCAGTCCGGAGATATGGTCCGAGTGATCGTGCGTGATGAGGATCGCCGAGAGGTCAAACGGATTGACCTTCACCATATTCAGGGCTTCAACGATTTTTTTGCAGTTCATACCGGCATCTACCAGGATACGTGTATCCTCAGTAGACACTAAAATAGCATTTCCGCTTGATCCGGAAAAGAGCGGTGTGATCGTGATCGGAAGAGATGTTTTTCCGTCGCTCATGGTTTACTCGTCATCTACAGGAAGGATGTGCTCTTCCTCTTCTTCGATATGCTCGATCTCGGCACCGATACCTCTCAGCTTGTCTACGATCTTCTCATAGCCACGCTCGATACGGTTCGCAAAAGCGATCGTTGTTGTTCCTTCCGCCGCAAGACCCGCAAGTACCATCGCTGCGCCAGCGCGGAGGTCGAGTGCAGAAACTCTTGCGCCGCAGAACTGGACAGGTCCGTGAACCAGCGCGATACGCTCCATGACGGAGATCGAAGCACCCATGGACTGAAGCTCCGGTACATACTGGAAACGGTTGTCCCAGACATTCTCATGCATCTGGCTCATGCCGTGCGCGTGACACAGGAGGACAGTCGCCTGTGGCTGAAGGTCCGTCGGGAATCCCGGATACGGACGTGTCTTGAAGTTTGTCGGTTCAAGTTCTGTATCGTCATCGATCGATACACGGATCCAGTCATCACCCTGGTCGATATTGAAGCCCATTTCCAGCATCTTTACTGTCAGCGGCTCCATATGCTTCGGGATCAGGTTGTGGATCGTGACATCGCCTCTTGTAACAGCAGCGGCGATCATGTATGTACCGGCTTCGATCTGGTCCGGAATAACGGAGTAGGAATATCCGCCCGGAAGTACCGGAACACCCTGGATACGGATCGTATCCGTACCAGCGCCCTTGATATTCGCGCCCATGGAGTTCAGGAAGTTCGCTACATCTACGATGTGCGGTTCTTTTGCCGCGTTCTCAATGATCGTCAGGCCCTTTGCCTTTGTCGCCGCCAGCATGAGGTTGATCGTTGCACCTACGCTGACCACATCGAGGAAGATATGCGCACCCTTCAGTTCATCTGCCACGATGCGGATGATACCGTCACGGATATCTGTCGCTCTTGTACCCTGAGCGCCCATCTTGCGGAATCCCTTAAGATGCAGGTCGATCGGACGGGTACCGAAATTACATCCACCCGGCATGAACATCGTCGCTTTTCTGAAACGTGTCAGAAGTGCGCCCAGCAGATAGTAGGAAGCACGGATATTCTTGACCTTCGGGTGAGTCGCTTCAAATGTGTTGATATTGGTCGGGTCGATCTCATAGACGCCGTCACCGCATGGTGTGATCTGAGCGCCGATCGTCTCACAGATCTCCAGCATTGCCTGAACATCGACAATATCCGGAACATTTTCGATCTTACAGGGACCATCCAGCATCATTGCCGCGGCCAGTATTCCCAGAACAGCATTCTTACTGCCGCTGATATTTACATCGCCCTGCAGTTTCTTTCCCCCAACGATCCGATAACTAGTCATCTCTTATACATCCCCTCTTAATCCTGTTTGTCTGGCACACCAGCGGAAGTATCCGCTGTCTTTCCCGGTACCGGGTCCGTCATCTGACGGAGCAGGCTCCTGGTTGCAGGAGGTGCCGAAGTATATGCAGAAGGCGCCGGTTCGGGCTTTGCGGCCGCGGCGGTCTTTTTCGCTTCATCCGCCGCGCTTGCCTTCTTCGCTGTGCTCTTTTTCGCCTGACGGCGTTTCTCCGCATTAGAAGATCCGATCTGTTCCTTACTCAGGATCGGTTTCTTCAGTGCCGGCGGATCCGGCATAAGTACAGGGGCACCTCTTCTATTTAGCGGGACCCACTCCGCGGGTTCTTCCGCCACCGGTGCCGGGCTTGCCTCAGGAGCAGCCTGTGCCACCGGAACTTCCGACGGGGCTTCCTGCTGCGGTTCCGGCTCCTGCTCACGAAGATCTACGACCTCCGCGGCCTGATCATCAGGCACCTTCTGAACCCGTTTCACAAAAGGATTCAGGATCTTTGCTTTCGGTGCTTCTTCCTGGACCGGCGCCACCTCCGGTACTTCCTGTACAGGTGCTACATCGGGCACCTTTGGAAGCGGGCGGATCATCGGCTCGACAGGAGCCACAGTTTCCTGCTGTACTTCCGGTTCCTGCGGGACGACTTCTTCCTGGATCTCCTCCTCAGGCTGAGGTGCCGGAGCTTCAGGCTCTTCCTCCACTTCCGGCATTTCTTCTGCCGAAGATCTGGAGTATCCCACTGGACTATCATCTATCATATCACATTCGTCTATAAATATCAGATGGGATATCAGAAGCTCCTCATCTTCCTTATTGATGGTCTTCAGATCGAATCCGAGATCATAGTCATCGTTATTGATCTTCTCCATATACTGCTTTGCCTTACGGTAAAGCACTTCTTCTCGGTCAGCGTCGTCCCGGATGCTCTCGAGCGTCTCACGGAAAGTCGCTGCCGCCGTAGGTACAGTGATATAGAAATCCGAACCGACCTCGGATCTCTGGCTGTCATCGTCTTCCGGACAGCGAGTAACCAGGCTGACTTCGCCCTCCTGGACTTCCGCCATCATCTTAACGATCGCAAGACCCAGACCGCTTCCGCCCGCGGATCTCGCACCTGTCTCATCCACACGGAAAAATGCCTGGAATACCTTCTCCGCAGCAGGCTTCGGGATTCCTTTTCCCTGGTCCTGGACCTTGATGGTGACCGTGTTCTCATGGGCCTGGATAAATACCCAGATATTGGTGTGTTCTTCGGAATACTTCAGCGCGTTGTTGACGAGGTTTCCGACCATCTGCTCCATCATGCTCTTGCTTCCGAAAACCGGGGGCATCGCACGTGTCAGGCTCTCATAGTAGAGACGGATGTTCTTCTTCTCCGCATCTTCAAAGTATTTACGGCATACGCCTTCTACGGTCTTATCGATCCGATAGACCGTCATATCGATCTTTTCTTTATTATTCTCGATCTGAGAAAGATATGTCAGATTCGCGATGATCTCTGCGATTCTGTGACCTTCTTCGTTGATCTTCATGACATCGCTGAAAATCTGGTCCGGGCTCTTCTCACGAAGTCCCCAGTCGATCAGGGATTCCGAGTATCCGGTGATTGAGGCCAGAGGAGTCTTGAGCTCATGGGAAACAGTGGATACGAAGAGTCTTCTCTGCTGTTCCTGTCTTGCTGCCTTGGTCACGTCCTCGAGAACGACGACCCAGCCGCGAAGCGATGACTGCGGGAAAAACGGCTTGCTGAAGTGGAACTGGATGATCCTGTTCCGGATCTCGACTCTCGTCGTCACTGACTCGAGCTTCTCGCTTTCCGGGATCTCCTCATCTGTCTCCTGCGGTTTCTGGTCCGGAAGATCGGCCTCATAGAGCCTCAGCTGCATGAGGACATCCTTATCGGTAACAAATTGTTCTACGAATTCAGTAAAAGACTGGGGAAGCTCATCGACACGCAGTTTCTTCAGGCATGTCTTATTGTTGAAAAGCAGCATTCCCTTCTCGGTAAATGCGACCACGCCCATCTGTACGATGTTCATGACCGAGTTGCTGACGCCGTTAGCGGCATTTAGAAACTTCAGGTTTCTCTTTTTCTTATAGAAAGACATCCAGAAAATGTTATAGACAGCCAGACCTGCGATCACGGCACCGAGCACAAGTCCTATAAAAAGCATGGGAACGGGTTCAAAAACCCGATCCCATATTGATAATCGTCTAATTACCTGTTCCAAATGTCATCCTCTGCGCGAAGGACGCGCCTGACGCTTACTGCGCCTTCTCAAAGTAGTATCCGACACCGCGTTTGGTCAGGATGTATCTGTAATTATTCTGATCGGGTTCCAGTTTCTCACGTGTGCGGCGGACCGTTACGTCAACTGTACGGACATCTCCGAAATACTCATAACCCCAGACATGCTGAAGAAGTGCTTCACGGGAGAAGACCTGTCCGGCATTTTCCGCCAGGAAAAGCACCAGCTGGAATTCACGGAATGTAAGAGCTACATCCACGCCGCCTCTTCTGATCTGATAAGCGCTCTTATCGATCTCGAGTTCACCGATCTTGATGATATTCTCCTGTCCCTGGGTCTCTTTATCTGAATAGGAGCCTCTACGGAGCTGCGCCTTGATTCTGGCAAGGACCTCCCGCGGGCTGAACGGCTTTGTGATGTAGTCATCGGCGCCCATCTCAAGACCAAGGACCTTATCGATCTCCTCACCCTTTGCGGTGACCATGATGATTGGAGCCTTCGTCGTCGGACGGATCGTCCTGCAAACATCGAGGCCGGACTTGCCGGGCATCATCCAGTCGAGGATGATCAGATCCGGATTCTGATGCTCAGTCATCTCGATAGCTGTATCACCATCGTTGGCGGTAATAACCTCATAGCCTTCTCTTTCGAGATTTTCCTTCAAGAGATCGACCAGCTGTTGCTCATCGTCTACGACCAAAATCTTTGCACACATAGCTTTTCTCCATTTCCTTTCAGGCACAATATATAGTGTATCAGACAACCCATATACACAACAGTTATTACAATTATACCATTCTTATTCGGATTTCAACCCCAATTATTACAATTTTGTTTCAATTTTGGAGAAAAAGAAGAAGCTCACTACCTTTCGGTAATGAGCTTCATATAATCCGGCAGCGATCTATTTTCCCG
>DBYF01000014.1:0-7784 GCA_002310155.1 Mageeibacillus sp. UBA1193
TTGTGTCGGAGTTTGGTCGGAAGGATTTTAGGGATGTTTCCGACCTTACGTTGACCGGAGTGATTATGGTCGGAAGTTTTGTGTCGGGTTTTCCGACGACAAAAGCTCCAACAATCATTTAGTCTGAAATTCTTTGCTGTATTTTCCGACTGTGAAGCTTCCGATATGGTTTTAGTCGGAAATCTCATGCTGTCCTTTCCGACCAGAAAGACAACAACAAAGATTTGGTCGGAAAGCCCTTAAGAAACTATCCGACTTAAATTCGCGTTTTAAGAATTTGGTCGGAGTTTGTGCCACTAAAAAAGCGAAACCGGGGACTCCGATTTCGCTTTTTTCATTTCCTTCTTGAAAAGCACCCGCCCTCAGGCGTTCTTCCTGTAGACCTCCATGAGACCTTTCAGGATGAGGTCCGGATCACAGTGGATCGTGTGGCGGCAGAGCGGAACGACGGTTGCGGCGTAGCGGCCGGTGGCCACGATAGTGCACTTGCTGCCGTACTCTTCCTCGATGCGGTCGATCATGCCGTCGATCGCGGAAGCTGTCTGATACATCAGGCCGCTCTTCATGCTGTCGATGGTGTTGGTACCGATGACCTTCTTCGGGGTCTCAAAGGCGACGCTCGGTAACTGGGAGGTCCGATCGCACAGCGCGTCAGCAGCGACGCCCATGCCGGCGCCAATGGACGTCCCGACGAAGGTCTTCGTTTCATCGATAAGTGAGAAGGCGGTGGCAGTGCCCATGTAGACACTGATCTGCGGAACCTTGTACTCGCGGATACCTGCGACAGCGGCCATGATCAGATCCGATCCGACCTGAGCGGGATTGTCCGTCTTGATCTTCAGTCCTGTCTTTACGCCCGGTCCGACGATCAGGGGGGTAACGCCGGTGAAGCGTTCGATCGCCGTGCGGATGACGTTGGTGACAGCAGGAACAACGGACGAGACGATCGCGCCGTCAACTGTCGTAAAGTCCAGACGGTTTACCCGGAGTGCCGTCTCGATGAGCGCGGCATACTCCAGATCCGTAGCGTGTCTGTTTGTGGTCAGAAGTTCGGTGAAGAGGATCTCCTTATCATCGAAGCCTCCGAGAAGAATGTGGGTATTTCCGATATCTACAGCCAGTATCATAAGTGTTCTCCTTAAGTAATGGTTGTTCCGTTGGATCGTTCATTCTTTTCCGGGGCAAAAGCACTTGCCTTCCCGATTAATTACTCAGCAGCTGCTTCTGCTGCTTCTTCAACAGTTTCCTTAGCTTCCTCGGCAACTTCCGCTGCATCCTCAGCCGCTTCTTTTGCTTCTTCCTTTGCATCGTCAACCTTGTAGACAACACCGGAAGCCTTCTCGATAACATATGCCGGCTTCAGGGTTCCCTTGGCGATCAGGCTGGCCTTCTCGAGAGCCTCACCGATAGCACCTGTAACGATGCAGGTAACGATCAGCTCGAAGACGCAGTTGATACCAACGAATGCGAAGAAGAACAGGAGAATGTTCTCTGTCTTGAAGCCCCACTCGTTGACGGCATTGATGAATGTCTGGCTGTTCCAGAAGAAAAGGAGCAGAGAGCCCATGAAGAAGAGTGTGTTAAAGAGTGCTGCGGAAAGGCCGGTAACGAAATAACCGACGAGGCGCACGAGTGTCTTCTTTCTGTTTCTGAAAGCAGCGGCAACGAGACCTGCGCAGAGACCTGCGAGGATACGTGCGACGATGCACATTACGAATGTAGCGAAGGGGTTGATGTCCATCAGGAATGTACCGAAAGCATCACCGCCGAAGCACTGGGCGAAGGAAGTGATACCGAATACACCGCCGAGGACCGCACCGGCCCAAGGACCGAGAGCG
Organism: Mageeibacillus sp. UBA1193; assembly: GCA_002310155.1. GTDB lineage: Bacteria > Bacillota > Clostridia > Saccharofermentanales > Saccharofermentanaceae > Scatonaster. The sequence continues at coordinate 1,839 of DBYF01000014.1, forward strand.
ACTGCGCCGATAGCTACCGGAATCATGAGAAGTGAGATAGAAACGGTACCGTACTTGAAGTACCCGATGGGTGTGAACGACATGAGAAGCATGATCGCGATCAAAATGCCCATCAATGCAATAGTTTTTGTTTTCTGAGTTTGTTTCTTCATAAGCAAACCCCTCCTTTGTTATTATTCCCCACGCCGGGGATACAATTACGCGGTGTCTGTTTTCCTGTGTCCCGTCTCCGTCAGATCCATGCGGTATCTGCGAAATAAGACGTTTCTTTTACAGAAATACTTCAACCGATGCGATTATATAATACAATTTCATTTTTGTCACTTAATTACAGGCGTTTTGAGATACAATTCCTAATATACGATGGCGGATTTCACCATAAAAGGAAAGGAAAAATGACATCTTGGCGAGACGTAATCATCTAAAACTGAAGATCATCTCTTTGGCCATGGCAGCAGCCATGCTGTCCGGATGCGCGCATCGTGCGGCGGATGAACCGTCGGAATCTCCTTCCCTTGTGAAAAAAGTGCAGACTGAGGAGACGGCTGCTACAGAGGCACAGACTGTCCCCGAGGAGATCTTCTATAACTCACAGGATATTATTCTGAAGGGGCCGGACCCGGCCGGATATGAAGGGCGCCAGCCTTTCTTTAAAACCGTTTCCGAGCCGCAGTTTGCCGGTGACCGCATACTCGTTTCGATGTATTATTCTTACGATTCCGGAGATGATTCCGGAGATTCGATTACCGAGAATTACTGGGCGATCTTTGATCTTGACGGAACATATATCGGTAAGCTTGCGGATGTTTATCTTCCTTCCAATGCCAAATTCGCGAGAGCCTCGAACGGAGACTTTATCGCGGCATACGATACGTATGATGAAATCAACGGTTATGGTGACAACAGTGTTTATGTTGCCCGGTTTAATGCGAACGGCGAACTGATCTACGCGCCGAATCTGGTCTCCCGTGGAGATTATGCTTTCGTTAACGGCGTGGCGGTATCTGATGAGATCGGAACTCTTCTCGCAACGGATCACGATATCTTCCGTCTCGATGAGTATGGATCCATCATCCAGGCGATCGATCTGGACTACTCCAGAAAGATCACATCCATTCTGGAAGAAAACGGAACTTTTTACCTGATGTTATCTATCGGTGAGGCTGATAATGCAGAGACCTGTGATCTCTATGAGATCAGCGCGTATAAACCGGACGAGCTGGCTCTGAAGCCGGTCAACAGGAACGCGGATAATCTCCTGGGCATGAAGATCTATCAGAATCCGGGATGCATTTATTCCGCGACGCGAAATGCACTGGGCAAGCTCGATGTTGAGAGTGGCGAGTTCAGCCGTCTCCTTGACTGGAACCAGACAGACCTGGACCGCTCGATCCTTCTTTTCGGAAGTCTCCAGGTAATCAGCGAGGGTGAACTGTCCCAGACCGTGACCATGCTTCCGAAGGAAGAACGTCCGGGACTTTCACTTAATAATTCCAACATCATCCAGCCATCCGTGGCGCCTGATTTCGAGGAACAGCCGGAACAGCCTTATGTGTCTTCGCAGTATGCGCCTTCGGATTCTGTTTCTGAACCGGAAGATTTCATCGATGACCCGACGACAACAGAGGATACATCTTCTACCGGCGTTGTCGCGCCGGGAACGTCTGACGCGAAGACAGAGGTCTGCATCACGACGATCGAATATACGGATCTCGGAAATGAAGCACATCTTATCAAGCTTGAGCCTGCTGCTTCCAATCCTCACTCGGGACAGGATGTAGTATGGGTCGGCGGTGTCGGCATCACCGACAGCGCTGTCATGAAGCAGTTTGCAGATTTCAATCTCTATTCCAAGGATGTCTGGGTAAAAGTCGTCGACTATGCGGACTTCCGCTATAACGGCGGTTTTGAAACGAAGCAGTATATGACCAAAGCACAGGAGAGCATGCTCACACAGATCAACTCAGGTGTCGGTCCGGACATCATTTTCACAGTAGGTGAGTCAGGCCAGTTCGATAACAACAACACGCTGACGGATCTGAACGCGTATGTTGACGGCATCAACGGCATCGACAGAAGCAAGTACTTTGACAACGTTTTCCGTGCATTTGAGACAAATGGCAAACTGTACCAGATCCCGCTGGGCTTCCAGGTCCATGCCATGGTCGGAAATACCACGATGGTAGACGGCAAGACAGAGATGAACTATCACGATTTCACTTCGTCGAATGGATTCCTGGACGATGGGACAAGACTTCTCAGCGGTTATACCCCGGAGATGCTCCTGAACATCTTTGTCGAAGGTGAGACAGGTACATGGATCAACTACGCTACGGATACAGTATCAGTTGACCACAGTTCACTGATCGATCTTCTTGAACTGCTCCGGCTACAAAAACAGAATAGCAGTCAAGTTGTAGACGAGTTAATGAATGATCTCGAGATCGGACTGGATCCGTACCAGTTCTCCGGACTCGGTAATGTATACGATGGAAGCGCTGCGTTCTGTCCCGGAACGATGAATTCCGTTTACGAGTATGCTTCGGCATATGTGCGTGGAGAAGAGACCCGGTGGTACGGATATCCGGGCTCTGCCGGCTGCACACCGCTTGTTGATGCGCCGATGACCGCAGGAATCGCCGCGTATTCTACACAGAAAGAGAAGGCCTGGGAAGTGATCAGGTATCTTCTCGGAACCGAAGCGCAGGTCGATATCAACGATGTGACACTGACCGATGATTACTATCCGATGTCCGTGGTCCCGGTGAATATCCAGGCTGTGCGTGATCTCAGTCTGCGTAACAAAGCATCAGACCGTATCCTCGTTTTCGTATACTGTGATGATGGAGAAACGTTTGATCTGAACTTAGGCTCTTACGATGATATGATGAACGGCTATATTGAAGAATTGAAGAAACCGTTCAGACGCTATATCCGTGATGAGAAAGTGCTCAATGATGTCCGCAGAATAGTCGATTATTATCTCGATGGAGAAATCACCGTGACGGAAGCTGCCGATACGATCGAAAAGCACCTGATAGATATTGCCAATAGCTGATTTTCCCGGTCTTTGTGAAAAGCACTAGTCCTGCTTTTCCGATGGAACGAATTTCCTTTTTTCTTTTCTGAGTTCGATCTTTTTCTCGACCGTCGGGGTGAGTTTGATCGTCAGAAAACCGATGGCAAGTCCGAGAATGATCCCGGCCAGAACATCACTTGGGAAGTGAAGATAAAGATACATGCGCGAGTATGCGAGAAGCAGTGCCGCGGGGATAAGTCCGAATCCGAGTTTCGGGTGGTTATGTACGAGGATGACCGTAAGGATCGTCATCGTCATGGTATGTCCGGACGGGAACGAGTAGTCCTTAGGTGTCTTGACCAGAAGCAGGACTTCCGGCTTGATCCAGCATGGGCGGGCTCTCTGTACGAGGTTTTTGATGAGGAGTTCTCCGAGAAGAAGACCGGTAAGCATTCCACAGGAAACCATGATGCCGTCTTTTCTCGTCTTTTTGATCGCGACGAGCATCGCCGCGTAGCAGACGAACATAAACGGGTCGCCGAGTGATGTGTAGAACGAGAAGAATTTGTCCCAGAAACCGGAACGCGCCATGGTCTGGAGAAAATCCAGGATATAGAAGTCGATACTCTGAATTGCCGAAAACATTTGTCTTACCTCTCCTAACCTTTTTCTTAGTTGAGTGTAGCACATCTTGCCGATATCGCAACCTCGGAGGAAAAATGGTAGAATACACCTATCTGAAAACGGAGAGTAAATGAATGGCTGATTCAATCAAATGCCCGAACTGTAACGCGAATCTCGTGTTCGACGCAGACCGCCAGCTGATGGTATGCGAATACTGCATGAGCAGTTTTACTGCAGAACAGCTGCAGAACACGATCGTTCCGGAAGCTCCGGAGGATAGCGATGCCGGGCAGCGTATCCATAAGGCAGATGCCGCGGAACATATAAAGAAAGGACTGGGTGACCAGGGCGTGCAGTTCATCTGTAATGCCTGCGGTGCGACGGTCGTAACGGACGCGCACACCAGTGCGACGTTCTGTGCTTTTTGCGGATCGCCGGCGATCATCAGCCAGCGTTTGAGCGAGGAATTCTCGCCGGACTTCATCCTTCCGTTCAAATATGGAAAAGAAGAGGCAGTGAAGAAATTCTTCAAGTGGTGCAAGGGCGGACGCTGGACTCCCTTTGACTTCGTAAGTAAGAAGAATATCGAGAAGCTCACAGGACTTTATGTCCCGTTCTGGCTCTACGATGTCGAGAGTGATGTCGATCTCGCGGGTGAGGGTACTCACGAGGAGTCGCACTCCACAGGAAGCACGACTACAGTAACTACTTCCTACTATAACGTAAGACGCAGAAGTTTCCTTTCCTGGAAGCATATCCCGCTGGATGGTTCTTCGAGGATCGACGACCGTCTGATGGAAGCGATCGAGCCCTTTAACTTCAAGCAGATGAAGGACTTTGATCCCGCGTACATGCAGGGATTCTTCGCCGAAAGATACGATCAGACCGGCGATGATCTTAAGGGCCGACTGATCGACCGCGTCAAGGATTACATCACGGAGGAGATGGCGCCCTCCCTGAAGCATTACAACAAAGGCTTCAAAGTGAAGAAGGACAACTCTGTCATCTATGAGCCGAAGATGTTCTATGCCATGATGCCCGTTTGGTTTCTTCACTACACCTATAACGGCAAGTCTTATGACTTCTGCATGAACGGATCGACAGGTGAAGTCGCCGGTATTCCGCCGGTCAGCCGCCTGAAGAGGATCGTTCTGTTCTTCATTATCCTGGCGATCTCCGCCATGCTGACGCGTCTGATCGCGGGCATTATCATGGGAGGGTTTGTCGGATGAAGAAAGATGAACTCAACCAGGCCAGAAAAAGCATATGGGGAGAGATCAACGCGCTGTCCGGCGTGATGATCGCGGTCCTTGCCGGCATCGTGATCTTATCAATCGCCGCCTTTGTCTTCATGAACAGAAGGCCTCCGAAGCGCACGAAAGTCATCGATGACGCGGATATCTTCTCCAGTGAGGAACTCGAAGATCTTGAGTCGATGGCAGAAGAACTCATGAAGAACCATGACATTAATGTGGTCCTGGTCACGACGAGAGATAACCCGAACGGCACCGATGATTCCGACTGCAAGAAGTACGCCGCGGATGTCTATAAGGAGAACTGCATCCGCACATCCATGCAGGATAACTCCGGTATCTGTATCCTGATCGACCTGACGCTCGATTATCCGGGAGGCCGTTTCTTCTGGCTGTATACGTATGGTACGGCTTTCTTCGCAGTAGACAATGACGAGTGCACCGCGCTCTTTAATGAATATAAACCGGAGCTTAAGGCCGAGCAGTACTATGTCGCGATCTGGAATATCCTCAACGATCTTCAGGATTACGATTACCACTCCGTGGGACTTGCGGTCACTTACGGCATCTGCATCGTCGTCCCGCTGCTCCTGGCATCTGTCATTACGCTCCTTTGCACATTCAAGAGGAAGCTCGATAAGATGCCGGACTCGAAGGAATATGTCGACCGTCCGAACAGCAAATCGATCGAAGTCACGGATGACTTCGTCCGCAAAAGCACTCGTGTCTACCACACTTCGTCATCCGGCGGCGGTGGTGGCGGAGGCGGCGGAGGCGGTGGCGGAGGCCACAGCGGAGGCGGCGGAGGCCGTTTCTGATCCGCTCTTATATAATATGCGCGCGTAATTAATTTCATTAGTAAAAAGAAAGAGGTCTCGAAGAGGCCTCTTTTTCGCTGTTTTCAGGCCCGTAAATAAACCGTAATCAAAACCCTGAAAAAAACGTCTGAAAAAAACAAAAATGTGCTTGACAGGGTATGGGTGAGGTGTTAATATAATCAAGCGCTTCGCGAGAGCGAGGGGCCACGGACCTTGAAAATTGAATAGAAGA
>DBYF01000014.1:7869-8182 GCA_002310155.1 Mageeibacillus sp. UBA1193
AGTTTGATCCTGGCTCAGGATGAACGCTGGCGGCGTGCCTAACACATGCAAGTCGAGCGGAGTTATGAGAGGTGCTTGCACCACTTTTAACTTAGCGGCGGACGGGTGAGTAACACGTGAGTAACCTGCCCTTGAGTGGGGAACAACATCGAGAAATCGGTGCTAATACCGCATAATGTCGAAGATCCGCATGCTTCTTCGACCAAAGGATTTATTCGCTTGAGGATGGACTCGCGTCCGATTAGTTAGTTGGTGAGGTAACGGCCCACCAAGACATCGATCGGTAGCCGAACTGAGAGGTTGATCGGCCACA
>DBYF01000050.1:0-1506 GCA_002310155.1 Mageeibacillus sp. UBA1193
CATGATTTCGGACACGGCGGTCACGCTGATATCGGTCACGACTTCGGTCACGGAGACTTCGGTGGAGTCCACGGAGATGTTTCCCATGACGGTGCTCTTGGAGCAGACGGAGCGGACGCGGAATTTGACGTGACACATGATGGTTCCTACGATTATAATCATGATATGGACGCAGGATCCGGACACGTCGGCGCAGTCGTGCACGATTTTGCGGAAGTACAGGGAAGTGTAGTCATAGATGTTCACAGCGGCGATATCTACCTCGCGGATCAGGCACCCCATGACCTGATGGTCCATGGACCTGACGTCGGCATTCCGGATCAGGACCTGCCGGACGGAAGAACGTATGTGGACAGAGCCGACAAGATCCACGGATCCGGATTCAGACTCGTTACGATGCAGGGCATCATCGCCTTCTTCAGCATCTTCGGATGGACAGGACTTCTGTTCATGAAAGGCGGACTTCCGGTCTGGGCATCGAGCATTCTGGCTTTCGTCTGCGGCTTTCTGGCGATGTTCCTTATGGGGCTTGCGCTCTGGGGTATGCAGAAGATCCAGTCGGACGGCACACTGAATATCCGCTACGCGCTTGGTAGAACGGGTGAGGTTTACATCCCGATCTCCGGGAAGCGCGCACAGCCGGGTAAAGTCATGGTAGAGGTCCAGGACCAGCTTCAGGAATTTGACGCGGTCACGGACGAGGAAGAGAAGATCCCCACCGGAACACAGGTGACGGTGATCGGTATTACAAAGGGTACAACACTGATTGTGACCAAACATAACTAACAGGAAGTAGGAGGAAACAAAAATGCCATTTGAAGTAATTTGCTTATTAGTTGTAATTGCTCTGCTGGTTTTCACTCTGTTCTTGATTTTCCTTTCAAGATACAGAAAATGCCCGTCTGACCGTATCATGGTCATCTATGGTAAGGTTGGCAAGAATGCGGACGGCACCGCACGCTCATCCAAGTGTATTCATGGTGGTGCTGCGTTTGTTTGGCCGATCATTCAGTCGTATCAGTATCTGGACCTGACACCGATCTCGATCGCAGTTGACCTGAGATCCGCACTGTCCCGCCAGAACATCCGTATCGACGTACCGTCTATTTTTACCGTAGGTATCTCCACAGAGCCCGGTGTCATGCAGAACGCTGCTGAGCGTCTTCTCGGACTGAAGCTCTCTGAGATCCAGGAACTCGCGAAGGACATCATCTTCGGTCAGCTCCGTCTGGTCATCGCTACGATGGACATCGAGGAGATCAACACCGACCGTGACAAGTTCCTCGAGGCTGTTTCCAGAAACGTGGAGACAGAGCTTAAGAAGATCGGTCTCCGTCTGATCAACGTAAACGTAACGGATATTTCCGATGAATCCGGATACATCAGCGCTCTTGGTAAAGAGGCAGCTGCAAAGGCTATCAACGACGCGAAGAAGAACGTTGCTGAGAAGGAAAGAGACGGTTCCATCGGTGAGGCTCTCGCCCAGAAGGATCAGAGAATCCAGGT
>DBYF01000050.1:1559-6390 GCA_002310155.1 Mageeibacillus sp. UBA1193
GAGGCTGTCCGCCGTGAGAAAGCCGCTGAGGCGATGAGACTGGCGATCGCAGCTGAGAAGGTTCAGGCCGCTAAGGCACTCGAAGAAGCGTACGCTGCTGAGAAAGAAGCTGAGCTTTCCCGTTCCGCCCGTGAAAAGGCGACCCTCGAAGCCGACGTTATCGTTAAGGCTGAGATCACGAAGAGAGAAGTCGAGCTCGCTGCTGAGGCAGAAGCTGAGAAGATCAGAAGACGTGCAGCCGGTGAAGCTGACGCTATCTACGCGAAGATGGAAGCTCAGGCTCGTGGTATGCAGGAGATCCTTTCTAAGCAGGCTGCAGGTTTCGAGAAGATCGTTGCTGCTGCAGGCGGAGACGCCAAGAACGCGATGATGCTCATGCTCGCAGACAAGATGGAAGACCTCATGAAGATCCAGGTAGAAGCGATCCGCGACCTGAAGATCGACAAGGTAACTGTTTGGGACAGCGGTGCCGGAACAAGCACAGACGGCAAGGGTTCCACAGCGAACTTCATCTCGGGCCTCATGAAGAGTGTTCCGCCGATGAACGAGATCTTCGAGATGGCCGGCATGCAGCTGCCTGAGTTCCTCGGCAAGAAGATGGAATCCACAGAAGACGGCAAGGTAGTTCCTGCCGCATCTGCGAAGAACGTTGCTTCCAAGGCGAAGGAAGTAAAGGCAGTCGAGGCTCCGAAGGCAGAAGCCGCTCCTGCTGCAAAAGCACCCGTAGAGGCTGCTCCTGCTGTCCCGGCACCGGCTGCTGCTCCGGCAGCACCTGCACAGGAAGCTCCGGCAGAAGAGAAGATCGTTCCGTACAACAACGGTCCGATCTGGGCTCCGAATACTCCGAAGAGCGAGGATCAGCTGTAATAAGAGGCAACTGACATACTGTCAACAAGATAACTGCCCGTGGGCTGCAAAAGCGGTCCGCGGGCAGTGCTTTTCAAGAAGAAAAAGTGATGTCGGAAAATGCCGGTTCTTATTTCTGACGAAACGAGAAAAGCACCATCAGACGAAGTGTCTCGACCAGACGCGAACGGGACTTGGCATCGACGTGCCGCGTCGCCTCGATGATGCGCGACATCTTGAGTGCCCAGCTCGAACCGGGGCGGAAGATGTTGCTCGCGCCGGAGGAACTGGCGATGTGGTAGAGCATCTCGGTGAAGCTCTCGCGATCCTCGTGGGACTGATCCTCGAGCCACGAATTGACGGTGTCGATCCTGGCCTTCGCGTTGATGTCCCAGCCGGGTTCGTAGCAGAAATCGTCCTCGCCGACTTCCCACGTGAAGGGGCTGTGCTGCTTGAGCCAGACAGCTTTGTTCGTGATGAACCTTGTGCCCGGCGCGCTCTGAAGGAGCATGCCGACGAAGGATGCGGAAGGTACGAGATGATGCACGAGATCCGCGATCTTCTTATATTCTTCGGTCTCATGAAGGTTAAACGGGAAGCCCGGGCCGTCAAAGGAATACACGCCCAGGATCCTGGATTTGACAGCATCCGTGCAGCTCGTTGCCGCGTGGATCGACAGGTTTCCTCCCTTGGAATGTCCGCCGATGTAGAACTTCACGTGCGGCGGGATCTCGCGTGCGAGGAATGTCAGATATCTCGCGGCCTCTTCCTGAGCCGGGACCGGATACTGATAGGACAGCTGGAAGTCTTCTTTCCAGCCGATCAGGGATCCGTCCGTGCCGCGGAACGCGATATAGCAGATATCGCAGGGAAGGTGGAAACACATCGCCGCGAACTGGATCTGCTCCTTATCGTTCGTTCTGGCGCACAGGTGGGATACTTTTACATCCTTGAAGCGCGGGCTTCCGCGCAGGATGTCGATCATCTTGAGATTGTTCGGGGTGTCCGCCGCGTACTGGCCGAACAGCGGGAGCTCCTCAGATGACGGCATCTCGGAGAGCAGTATGGCGTCGGAGATCTTATATGGCCATTCGGCCGTCCAGATATTATGCAGCGGATATTCCCACTGAAAGTACGTCGCCTCGGCAAATACGAGCGAGTCGATGTGATTGAACGGGAACTCTTCAAAAGAGCGCGATTCGTTCTTTACGTAGTCCAGTATCGTAGCCATTTTTACCTCTGCAAAAGCACTTCTCCTCCGTGCTTTTTCTTTCCTTGTCCCCTACCTATTTTACCACGATTCGGATCGCCCCGTGCGCAAAAAGTGGAGAGGTGGAGAGGGGGACTCGGCATAGAAATCCATGCTGCCATCGTGTAAAATAGAATAGAAGACTTGCCCCGGGGCAGCTTCCCCGGAAGGCACGGGATCCGAAGAAAAGGAAGGCGCATCTCATGGACGGACCACTGATCATTTCTTATGCATATCCGCTCTGTGCGCTGGTCTCGCTCCTCATCCTGACACTGCATTATTTCAGTAAGCGCCAGCTCCCGGTTCAGAGAAACCGCCTGTTTACGGCGGCGATCCTTCTGGCCTGCGCCGATGTGATCCTCGAAGTCTTTTCTGCGGTCGTCGTGAATAATTCCGCATCCGTGCCGCCGATCCTCGGACATGTCGTCCTGATGATGTTTTATATCCTGAGGCTTTCGTTCCCGGTCCTCATGATCTTCCACGTCAACTCTTCCGCGCAGAACCTCAAAGCAAAGAATCTCTGGATGATCGGACTTCTTCTGGTACCGTCCGCGATCCTCGCACTGATCATCCTGCTGACACCTGTGACCGGAAGCTTCTTCAAGTTCGAAAACGATATCTACAGTAAGGGTGATCTTTACCCGACGCTTCTGACGGTGACCATCTTCGCTTCGGTATACACGATCGTTTACGCGATCCTCCGAAGAAAGACCCTCAGTACGAAAGCGTTCAAGGCCGTGGCTTCGTTCTCGTTCCTCGGTGCCGCGTCCGTCCTTGTCGAGCTGGTATGGCCGAGAGGTAATGTCTCCTCCGTGGCGATCTCCGCGGCGATGCTGACCTCATACCTGTCGATCCAGAAGCCGGAGTCCATGATCGACCATCTCACAGGTCTTCTGAATCTCGATGCCATGATGACCTACACCGACGAGCTGATCTCGAGAGAGACACGCTACTACGTCATCGTCATGAAGGTCGAGAACATCCGCCGCATCAACTCCATCTTCGGATACACGATCGGCAGCTTGACGCTCCGGCATGTCGCCGACTACCTGTCGGTCTTCTCGCCGGATCTTCGTGAGAGATCCCGTCTGAGAAGAAATATCGCGAATGTCTATGAGGGAACGAATCCCGCGAAAGCCGATGCAGTGAAGAAGGCCGTCGGTGACGCGCGCCGTCTCGAGAAGACGCTCCCGCCGGCATGGGCTTTCCGTCTGATGAGTAACCAGTTCGCCATCGTCAGTACGAACGAAGAAACACACAATAAGATCCTCGACGAGCTCCGCCAGCGTTTCGAGAATCCGTGGAACATCCGCGGTCTCGAGCTGAATCTCCTGCTGACCATCGCGGAAATGGCGGAGACGGGTGCTTTCAGCAAGGGATCTGACCTCTATAAAGTTGTCGAGATCGTGCTTCCGTCTGTTCCGAAGGGCGATACGGTGACTGTCAGCGAGAGGGAACTTGCGAAGATCGAACGGCATATCCTTCTCGAATCTCTTCTGGAAAAAGCACTCGCCGAAGATACTCTGGATGTCCGCTTCCAGCCTGTCTGTAACACTTCGACAGGCCGTTATACGACTGTCGAGGCGCTGGCAAGATTCAGCCACGATGAGTGGGGCGACGTACCGGCTTCGGAGTTCATCCCGATCGCGGAGAAGAGAGGCCTGATCGCGCAGATCGATGAGTTCGTCTTAAGAAAAGCATGCGATCTGCTGAAGAGCTCCGTGGATGTGGAACTGGAATATGTAAGCGTGAATATTTCCGTGACGGAACTGGCGAATTCGTCGTTCCCGAAGAAGGTCAGATCGATCCTCGATGAGTACGGTATCCCGTACAGGAAGATCGTATTCGAGATCACGGAGCAGGCGCTGATGACATCCCTGATCCTGATGCTCGATAATCTCCAGGAGATGTCGGCACTCGGATTCGGGTTCGCGCTGGATAACGTTACACTGGGCAAGGGTGATATTGCCAAGCTCGCCGTACTTCCGTTCTCGGTAGTGAAACTGGACAGATCCGTTCTCGAAGAAGCGGAGAGCTCTCCGATGAGCAGGATCCTTTTCGAGAATACGATCGATGTATTGAAGAAGATGGAGATCCGCTCCGTCGTTGTCGGCGCGGAGACGACCGTGCAATCGAAGTGGATCGAAGAGTGCAGCCCGGACCAGATCCAGGGTTTCTACTATGCACGTCCGATGGATAAAAATGGGTGCCTGGCATTTATCCAAAGGAATAATGCACAGACACCCAAAAAGCCCGGAAGGGATAATTTTATTATCGTTACCGAGTGAGGATCACATTACGGTTGATGATCGTGTCGCCGCAAGGATCCGGTTTGCTTCGAGGCAGCTATCAGGCTGCTTCTTTCTTTTCTTCCTTCTTTTCAGCCTTCTTCTCGGATGTAACGGAAGAAGGATCGAGGAAGCGGTAGATGATCGCGGCAAATGCTGCGCCTACAAGCGGAGCCACGATGAATACCCATACGTGCTCGAGATACTCGCCGCCCTTGAAGAGAGCCGGACCAACGGATCTTGCCGGGTTAACGGAAGTTCCTGTGAAACCGATGCCGAGGATGTGAACCAGGGTAAGTGTAAGGCCGATGACAAGACCTGCAACGTTAGCGTTAGCAACCTTCGATGTAACACCCAGGATAGCCAGGATGAATACGAATGTCAGGACGCCCTCGATAACGAAGGACTTGGCAACATCATTGTCGAAGAGACCGTTGCAGCCGAAACC
>DBYF01000050.1:6497-7742 GCA_002310155.1 Mageeibacillus sp. UBA1193
GAAACTGCCGGGTTGATGTGACAGCCGGAGATGTTTCCGATGGAGTATGCCATAGCAACAATGACCAGACCAAATGCCAGAGCGGTCAGAATGTAGCCGCCTGCAATCGGTATTTTTTCGCTGCATCCGGTTACGATTGCTGTGCCGCAGCCGAAGAATACCAGTACAAAAGTACCGATGATCTCAGCCAGATACTTTCTTAAAGAATCCATAATAAAACCTCCTATCGATAAAATCTATTTACCTATGGTATAAGAATAGCACGTGAAAAAGCACAGGTGAGTGATATAATCAAACTGTAAAAAAGATATAAAGTGAGGGAAAAGAAATGCTTGAACAGGTCACGATCAATCTCCATAGCAGCATCCGTATCGAAGATGGAAAAGTTCTTTACTTCGATCCATTCGGCATGACCGAAAGCACTTCTGACGCAGATGTGATCTTCGTGACGCATGACCACTACGATCATTTCTCTCCCGAAGCGATCGAGAAGATCATAAAGGATGATACCGTCTTCGTAGCGCCGAGTTCCACCGCGGCACTGATCCGCCAGACATTTGCCGTACCGGATGAGCGGATCGTCGTTGTCGCACCGGGCGATTCCACCGAGGTCCTCGGCATCCCGGTAGAAGCCGTTGCTTCCTATAACCCGAACAAGAGATTCCATCCGCAGTCACAGGGCTGGCTGGGCTTCGTCGTTACCGTAGGAGGACTCCGCTACTACATCTGCGGCGATATGGACAGCACTCCGGAAGGCAGGGCCGTCAAGTGCGATGTTCTGCTCGTTCCATGCGGCGGTACCTACACGTTCGACTATAAAGAAGCGGCTGAATTCACCGGATGCCTGAATCCGAAATATGTAATTCCGACGCACTACGGAAACCCCGTCGGCGAGAAGACCTGCGGCAGTGCTTTTGCCAAGGAGATCGCCATGAGAGGGATCGACTCCGTAGTCGTTATTAAACTCTGAGAGGAAAATATGAATTCCGTAAAAACTGAAACTACCTTTCCGGACCTGAATAACCGGAAGGCCTTCTATAAGACGCTCTGCAAGCTGATCCTGCCGATCGTCTTCCAGTACTTCATGGCGTCGCTCGTCACGGCGTCGGATGCTTTCATGCTGGGATTTCTGGATCAGACGGCCCTGGCATCTGTGTCGCTCGCGGGACAGGTGGGCTTCGTATACTATCTTTTCATCAACACGTTCCTGACCGGTGCGATGGTGCTCGGCGCCCAGTACTGGGG
>DBYF01000087.1:0-1045 GCA_002310155.1 Mageeibacillus sp. UBA1193
TACATGAATACGCAGAAAGTGATGCTTACTGACAGATTTGATGATGTCCGCTATGACGCGCAGAAATCCATGCAACTGAAAAATGAGATCTCCCAGAACATGGATATGCAGGTTAGAAACGCGACGCTTGCCGAGAGAAACCGTATCGCCCGTGAGATCCATGATAATGTCGGACATATGCTGACACGTGCTGTCGTGCAGCTTCAGGCGATCTCGGTCATCAACCAGGATGAGAAGACAAAGCCTTACCTCGAGTCCGTGAGCAGCACTGTCAACGAGGCGATGACGAATATCCGCCGATCTGTCCATGAACTTCATGATGATTCGATCGACCTGTCGATCGGTATCCATGAGATCGCGTCTGTGATCAAGGACCGCTTCGATGTGACTGTATCCACTTCGATCGAGTCGCCGATCCCCAATAACGTAAAGAGCGCGATCCTCGGCATCGTCAAGGAAGGTGTCACGAATATCGCGAAGCACAGCAATGGTAAGAAGGTAAGGATCGAAGTCGTAGAAAACGTGACATTCTGGCGTGTCCTGGTCTCCGATGACGGAAAAGGACCGATCGTCGATTATTCGCGGCCTTCGGACTTCGCGGCGCTTGAGGGCGAACACGGCATCGGATTATATAACATCAATTCCCGTGCCGTCTCTGTGGGAGGAAGAACTTCCATCCAGGGCGGTAAGAACGGATTCCATATCACGGTGACGATCCCGAGAAAGGATCAGTCAGGCAAGGAGGATAGAAAATGAGGATCATGATCGTGGATGACGATCCACTCGTAAACCAGTCATTAAAGATCATTCTGGAACAGGACAGCGAGATCGAGGTCGCAGGTATGTACGGAAGCGGCAGGGAAGCCATCGCTGCATATCCTGAGATCAAACCGGACGTCGTACTCTCGGATATCCGTATGGAAGATACGGACGGCCTTCAGGCGACGGCAGAGATCCTGAAGACCGATCCTCAGGCGAAGGTGATCCTTCTGACGACTTTCCTCGATGACGAGTACATCAACCGCGCCCTGAAAGTAGGCGCGAA
>DBYF01000087.1:1087-5680 GCA_002310155.1 Mageeibacillus sp. UBA1193
GTCTTCGGCGGCAAGATCGTCGAGAGACTTCCGGACCTTCTTAACAGAAGCGAATCTTTCCGCTGGGAAGACTTCGATATCACTCCTAAGGAAAAAGAACTGGTCGAGCTTGTGGCCGAAGGCCTTTCCAACAAGGAGATCGCCCAGAAGATGTACCTCGGAGAGGGCACCGTACGTAACATGATCAGCTCCGTTTTAAGTAAACTTGATCTCCGTGACCGTACTCAGCTTGCGTGCTTTTACTACCAGCGCATCAAGATCTGATGAAGGAATAGTCACAAACGATCATTGTGTTAATGATACAATAGGGACAGCTTGAGAGGTAAAGGAGACAACTATGAAAAAGAGACAAGTTGCCGCGGCTCTTGCTGCGGTAAGCATCCTGCTTTGCGCATGTGGCAAGAAGGATGATAAAGACGCAAAAACGAAGCTTGCTAAGGAAGATTCGCAAGCGACATCGAAGATCTCAGAGAAAACAGACGATACGAAATCGACAGATGAGGCATTTACACCGGCCTTTGACCTGGATAAGGACCTGTATTCATTCTTCGCGGATGATTCCTATAAGCCGTTCGCGCGTATGACATGTATCCTTTCTGTCCAGACTTCCTGGTCAACGATCATCGACCTCAATGCGGAAGAAAAGTCTTTCCAGGGAGAGTATCAGAGCGCGACAGGAAATATTGACGGCAGTGGATATGATGTCCTGAAATGCGATTTTAGCGGTAATATCGACGGATTTACCCGTGTCAATAAGTATTCATTCTCCACACATGTAACGAAGATGGAGACCGAGAAGTTTGAGACGAAAAACGAGAAGTATATGGATATGCCGGCTACTGTCAGCTATGCAGAACCATACGGTTTTGTGAAGGCGGATGAACTGATCCTCTATCTTCCGAACGCACCGGTAGCGGAGATCCCGAAGGAAGTCACCGAATGGCTTGAGGGGAATGCGGAAGTGTCCGAAACACTGGACAATTATGTACTTTATAACAAGGCAGAGGGCACAGCATTCCTGATCTCCGCGGAGACATTCACTTCGAAGACACGTCAGGTAACCGCAGCCGAACTTAATAAGCTTCCGGATACTCTTTTAGACAAACATAACGGTGTTACACTCAGTATTGACAAGGCTTCCCAGACCGCGTCCCTCGAAAGAGGAAATACCGGGTATACGGATCTTCACATCTGTGGAAGCGCTGACCGCGACGATATCCTGTATATTTACGGATCGAATAATCAGGGCCACACGATCATTCTCCAGATTGCCGGTGTAGGACCCATGACCGTGCTCGTGTCAAATGATCCGGATCTTCCTTCCGGTATGCTTATCGATCTGAAGTAATAACAGGATACGTAGAAGAAGGATCAGAAGATCTTCTTCACGAGCGTATCGAGAATATCGGAAACATCCAGACCGTCGTTTTTCTTCTTGGAAGCGGCGGTCTTTTTCGTGGTGGACTTCTTAGTAGTAGACGTTTTCTTTGTGGTCGTGGACTTCTTCGTGGTAGAAGTTTTCTTCGCTGTGGTCTTCTTGGCGGAAGATGTGCCTGCCGATCCGCCGGATACCGCGCGGAAAGCACTCAAGACCTTCGCGTCCTTGATGACCTTTGAAGGGAACTTGCTCTTATCTTCGGTGACAACGATCACTTCATGCTTGGCGCCTGTGTGATATCCGATCAGGTAGGACATGGCCGGGATGAGTTCGGAGGAAGAAGAGATCTCGAAATACTCGATCTCAGCTTTAGCATCCTCAAGAGATTCTTTGACGGAAGCGGGAAGAGTCTTCTTACCCTTTACGTATATAAAGACCAGATGGTCGGTCTTGCTNNAGCTTCTCCACGCCGGAAAAGTCGATCTTGCTACTCTCTGTAAGTGAAACCAGTACGTACTTCATATGTGCCCCTCCCGAACCTTATGCTTTTTCCTAATTATATCATTCCTAAAATGCTGTATAGAAGTAAATAAGCGTCTCTATTTATCCATGCTTCCTGTGTTTCTTTCTTATACGTAAGCATAGAATGTTTACAAGGCAAGAAGAAAAATGGAAACATGAAACTGAAGCAAGGATGTGACTTCATGGACTTAGACAAAAGGCTTCAAATGATCCGCGTTTGTGAGGCAATGCAAAACTTCCCCCAGCTGAGCAGCCGGATCGGACTGGTGGACCAGTCGACCTTCCACGGGAGACCGGTCCGACAGAAAAACACACCTCCACTTTCATCGAAAGAGCCCGCATGAGTGAGACATGCGGGCTCCCTTTTTATTTCTTTTCAATTATCTCCGGAAAAAGCACCGGTAGGTGATCAGGACTTGAAGTCTTCCTTATTCAGTGCGCCGTCTGCGATCGCGTTGTCGATCCACAGTCTTAAGGAGTCGATGGTCAGAGCCATCTTATCGAGCTCGTTCTTGATCTCGATGAAATCCGGAAGTTCATCGTCATTGACCTTGCCGTCAACGGTGATCTCGATGAGGCGGTTCTTGTTTCTATCGATGGAATTCAGTGTAGCGATCATCTCGAGAGTGATCTGGGACAGTTCCTTCGGAACGACTTCCGGAACATACTCCTGTCCGATCGGACACTCATGGGAGCAGAAGTAGTTGCACAGAGAAGGGTTCTTATAGCAGTCTGCCATAGCCAGGATCTCTTCCGGATGAGGAAGTGTTTTCTCGTTCTCGATCTTCTCGATGCGGTCTGCCGAGATGTACTGAAGTTTCTCGGAAGCTGCGTCGCGCGTAAGGTTCTGCGCTTCACGGCTGATCTGATATATGTTCTTGTTTTCCTTAATTGATTTTCTACCCATCTTTCCGCTCCAACCTATATTTTGAAATTCAAAGCAAATTAGAGAACCCTAAAGGGGGACTCAAACCGTTTTTCGCTTGACACAGTTGATTATAAACTATAAGCAGAACAAAAGGAATAATCCTGTAACGGTTATTTCTAAATTTGTTCAAAAAATCAAGAGGAATTATCCGCCGGATTCATTTATCATTAACATGAGAGAGCATGAGCATAAGAGAGGGTACATGCTCTATACGAAGAAGAAACGTATTAAGAAACTACTCACGACTATCGCGTGATCGAAGAATGTGCTACAGAGATGCGCGTACGATGAAGGAGGAAAGCTATGAGAAATTATGATTATGTAAATGGCAAAAGAGTTCACGAAAGAGGCTTCTTCTCAAGATGGGGCCACAGACTGTTCGTACTCATGGCCGTTATCGGAGTTTTAAGTGTCGCTGTCTTCGTCTTCGGCTGGGGCAAATCCACTAAGGTAAAGAACGGTGGATCCAGAGAAGCGATCATCGCTGAAGAAGAGAAGTTCCACGGCATCATCCTGACAAGAGATAACGTAATGGAGCAGCTTCAGGAGATCTCCGAGCTGATGACCTATTCTGAGGACTATGCCGGTACAGCCAATGTTGTAGATAATCTTCAGATCCCTTACACAGATTTCGATATCTGGGGCACACAGCATAAGATCCAGATCCTGTACTCCGGAACGATCAAGGTCGGCTACGATCTCAATGAGCTGAAGACAGTCGTTAACAACCAGAAGAAAGAGATCTATATCACGATCCCCGCAAAGCCGATCGTCGACAACAATCTCCCACAGGAGAAGGTCACGGTCATGCAGGACAACAATGTGTTCAACCCGATCCGTGCTGACGAAGTTACCGTCCGTCTTTCCGAGGTAAAAGCACAGCAGCTCGAGTCTGCCGAGAGAAACGGCATCTACGAGAAGGCAGAAACACATCTTAAGGAGATCATCGTTAAGACACTCGCCAAAGTGCACAGCGAGTACAAGGTAGTGTTCCTCAAGCCGACGGAACAGCCGCCTGTAGATCAGAAGGAAACCTCTGTAGCACAATAATTGCGGAGGATGAATAGGGAAACCGGCAGGTTTCTGATCGGATCCCGCAGGAGGAAGGGTCGTCTCACGAAAGTGAGGCGGCCCTCTTTCTATATTTTCAGACTCTTTCTTATATAAAGGGTTGGTGCTATAATAGCGCGGACGCGGAAGGGAATAAGTATTCCCCGAGCCTAATGATAAGAGGGGGAAAGATCGTGGAGAAAGCCGGAAACAAAGGCATACAGGCATTTGTCGCATTCTTCAAGAAGAACACGGTGGTTTGCATCGCGGCGCTTCTTGCGGTAGTGACGGCCTTTTTCGTACCGCCGGACAAGGAATATCTCCATTACTTCGATCTTCGTACCCTGACCTGCCTGTTCCTGACTCTGGCCGTGATCTGTGCCCTGAAGGATATCCGATTCTTCGGTATCGTCGCGCAGAGGATCGTAGTTACGACCGGAAATCTCAGGCTCCTGGCCCTCTCACTCGTGTATATCACGTTTATCGGATCCATGCTGATCGCCAATGACATGGCGCTCATTACCTTCCTTCCGCTCGGATACTTCGCGCTTTCGGTCACGAAGAACGAGGAGAAGATGGCGTATATCTTTATCCTTCAGAATATCTCCGCGAACCTGGGCGGCATGCTTACGCCGTTCGGAAATCCGCAGAACCTGTATCTCTACTCGCATTACGGCATCCCGACAGGTGAGTTCATGAAGATCATGTTCCCGCC
>DBYF01000143.1:0-1504 GCA_002310155.1 Mageeibacillus sp. UBA1193
GCACGAGCGTCGTTGGCATAGAACGGACTCTCGTTCTGGTTGACCATGATGCCGTCTTCCTTGAGAGCGGTGTAGCAGTTTCCGTAGAACTCTTTCGTGAAAAGCCCTTCACCCGGTCCGAAAGGATCAGTCGAATCGACCAGGATCAAATCATATTCATTATCGTGATGACGGACGTACTTGAGACCGTCTTCGAAGTGGCACAGAACACGTGGATCATCGAAACCGCAGGCGGTGAAGGGGAGATACTTCTTCGCGACTTTGACGACTTCTTCGTCGATCTCGACGACATCGATATGCTCGATCGTCTTGTAGCGTGTGAGCTCACGGACGACACCGCCGTCACCGGCGCCGATGACCAGTACTTTTCGCACATTGGGATGCACGCACATCGGTACATGGACCAGCATCTCATGATAGATAAACTCGTCCTTCTGGGTGAGCATCATGTAGCCGTCGAGCGTCAGGAAACGGCCGAACTCCGGCGATTCGAAAACATCGATCTGCTGGAAGTCGCTCTTTCCGCTGTAAAGCTGCTTGTCTACCTTGATCGCGAGCTTGACGTTCGGGGTATGAAATTCAGAAAACCAAAGATCCATAGCTATCTCCTTCGTTTGCCTGATTTCTCGGGGCGCCTGCTTACCGCACGGCGCCGAAACCAACATCTATATAATACCACCTTAAAAGCTATTGGCATAATATAACCTGGAAAGAGATATGAACTCTCATTTCCGTAAATTCGTTCCTATAGACGACCGCAAAAAACAGATGTGAATCATGACGGAATGACCTTTTTCCGAAACATCCTGTGAGTATCCCGCAAAAAAACTGAAAAAAACAGATTAAATTTGTTTTTCAGGTATATTCTTCGTTTATCGATGTTGTATAATGAGTATTGTTAAAATCTCATTAGGAGGGGTATATATTATGGATTTGAAGAAAATTGATTTTAAGGAACCGACAACCATCTGTGTCCTCGTTGGCAGCGTTCTGATGCTTCTTGCAAGCTTCCTGCCGATGTCTCAGGCTAAGATCTCGATGTTGGGTATGAGCGAGTCTACAACAGGTAACCTGATGAAAGACTACGGTCATCAGGGTATTTTCATCCTGATCCTTGCCGTTGCTGCTGTTGTAGTTCTTTTCCTCGGTCTTAACAGAGAGAAGATCCTGAGCGCAGTACTTGGTGCTCTGGTTGCATTTGGTGCATGGGGCGTATTTGGCGTATTCAAGGATGTATCTGATGCGAAGAAGGAAATCAAGAACAGCGGTGCAGGCGAGTATATGAAAGCTTCTTACCAGTTCGGTTTCTTCGTACTGATCATCGGTATCGCTGCTATTATCGGTGCTATCGTTCTGATTTCTATGAATTCGAAGAAGAATGCTCCGGCTGCTCAGCAGTAATCAATTCTCGATATTCTTGATTTGAACTGAAAAAGGATCCTCAGAAATGAGGATCCTTTTTTGTTGCTTAAATACTTGATTACTTAACGACACGGATCGTGCG
>DBYF01000143.1:1549-2969 GCA_002310155.1 Mageeibacillus sp. UBA1193
CGGAGATACTCGAGAACTTCCTCGGTGATTCTCTCACCCGGAGCGAGTACCGGGATTCCCGGAGGATAGCACATGATGCTCTCCGCGGAGATCCTTCCGATGGAAGTGTTGAAGTCAACATGCTCTGTATCCGCATAGAAAGCTTCCTGCGGGGAAAGCACTACTGCAGGAGCGATATAGCTGTTCGGAAGAGACACGAGCGGTGCTCTCCCGAAGTGACGGCGGATCTCAGACAGAGCGCCTACAAGACGTTCGATCTCACGGATACGGTCGCCGACCGAGAGATACGCGAGGCAGTTTCCGAAGTCGCCGAATTCCATCTGGATATCGTATTCATCACGGAGAAGGTCATACACCTCGATGCCGGCAAGTCCTACCGGAAGTGTGTGGATGACGAGCTTGGTCTTATCAAAATCACTGATCGCTTTTCCGTCGATCAGTTCAGATCCGATGGCATAATAACCGCCGATACTGTTGATCTCTTCTCGGGCATACTCTGCCATATCGATGACTTTGTCGAACAGTTCTTTTCCATGAAGAGCAAGTCTCTTACGGGAAAGATCGAGGCTCGACAGGAACAGATACGAACCGGATGTCGTCTGTGTCAGGTTGATGATCTGGCGGACATAGGCAGGGGAGACCGCAGGAGCTTTATTCTCCTCGCTCTCTGATCCGCCGACAAGAAGGAACGCGCTCTGTGTCAGGGAGCCGCCGGACTTATGCATGGAAACGGCAGCCATATCTGCTCCCGCTTCCATAGCGGAAACAGGGAGACGGTCCGAGAACGAGAGATGCGTGCCGTGCGCCTCATCGACGATGACCTGCATACCGTGGGAATGCGCGAGCTTCACGATACCACGGACATCGGAACAGATACCGTAGTAGGTCGGGTTATTAACGAAAACAGCTTTCGCATCAGGGTTTTCGAGGATCGCTTTTTCCACATCGGAAAGCTGCATACCGAGAGCGATGCCGAGCTGCTCATGGGCACCCGGATCGACATAGACCGGGATAGCGCCGCAGAGGACCATCGCGTAGATGACGCTTCTGTGGACATTTCTCGGAACGATGATCTTTTCGCCTCTGGCGGCAACAGTAAAGACCATCGCCTGAACGGAAGAAGTCGTACCGCCGACCATAAAGAATGCGGCTCTCGCTCCGAATGCCTCCGCCGCAAGTTCCTCGGCTTCCTTGATGACGGAGACCGGATGGCAGAGATTGTCCAGGGGCTTCATGGAATTGACGTCGAGCATCATGGTACGCTCGCCTAAGAATTCAGTCAGTTCGGGATTTCCGCGGCCATGCTTATGTCCGGGCACGTCAAAAGGAACGACGCGTTCGGAAGTATAATCTTCCAGCGCTTCGGCAATAGGGGCACGGCTCTGTCTTTTCAGGAAATCCTTCTCCACTTAATCGTTTT
>DBYF01000077.1:0-6511 GCA_002310155.1 Mageeibacillus sp. UBA1193
GAGAACATGATCATGAAAGCGACCACACTCATGACGGAAAGAAGAATAATGTTCTGGCCCTGACTCTGCAGCATGCTCTTCAAGGCAAGAAGCATGTTCAGGTTGCCTTTTGTCTTCTTCAGCGGCAGATAGTTTTTCTTAAAGCTGTTGGATTTCAGGCCGAAACGGAGAGCCGTCGCCGGGTGAAGTTTCTTCAGTTTGATCGTGGAAAGGAATACCACGATGATCATGCAGACCGCAATTCCGCCCAGGATAATGAGCGTGGTTCCCGGGCAGAAACGGAGGACCCACAGAACACCTGTGATCGTCTGGAATACTTCTCTGTCGAGGATCGGCATGGTGATATAAGAAAGAATGCATCCGATTACACCGCCGATCATGCCGACGATCACAAACTCAAGTGTCATGGCCAGACGGAGCTGTCCGATCGTGTGACCGACCGCACGAAGCGCACCGATATTCTTAATATCTCTGTCGATATTGTTGTTGATCGTAAAGACGATCATGATCAGGCAGACCGCAAGCACAACTACGGAGAATGCCGTCACCAGACCGGAGAGAATATCCGCGATCGCTGTGTAGCCTTCTTTTGCCAGGTCGCGAGCGTAGGAATAGAATTCCAGACCTTCAGCGGCCAGACTGTCTCTGCTTGCCTGAAGGACTTCGTTCTGGTCAAATCCCTCAGCACAGTACATCTTGACCATCTTTTTGTCCGAAACATAATTCAAAGTAGTAAAGGACTTCTCCGCATAATCCCACATCTGTGAAAAGGAATCTGCGTCGACCATAACAGACATCCAGCCGTAGGAGTTTCCTCCGATCAGGGCTTCGTAGATACCTGCCACGTGAAAGTCGCGATCTCCTGCAGCGGGCGAGTGCATGTGGATCTTATCGCCGACCTTGATATTGTTGGTCTTCGCATAATACGAGTTGAAATAGATCTTCGGACCCTCTACTGATTCATCTCTTTCCAGGAAAGCATACTCTTCCGCGGCACCATATTCACCGATCCTTGTGATCGTAGAACTATCGAGGTCAAACTCCTCTTCTTCACCTTCGATGCGAAGCATCACGGTGCCAGGCATGACCATATCCTGAATGGAATAATCGGCGATCTCCGGAAGCCCGGAAAGTGCTTTTGTAATGTCTTCATCGGAACCGATGATGTAAGACAAAACATCTGCTTCCTTTGTGTTCTCGACTTTCTCATCGTAGATCGAACTGTACTGTCCTACAAAGAGTCCCGTGTGCAGAAGGAGCGAAGTCAGGATCAGTACGAACAGAAACGCCGTCAGGACATTTCGGTCTTTTCGCATATTGGCACGAATCAGCTTTACCATCCCATCTCCTCCAGAAAACCTCTGATCATCTCATGTCTCTTTCTGTCGCCGCTTACGTATTTCCCGGGGTTGCACTCGCCCTTGATACCGCCGTCCTCGAGGTAGAGAATACGGTTGGCGCGGCGCGCGGACTTAATATCGTGAGTGACCATAACGACGGACTGGCCTTCGTTATTGATGTCAGTCAATACATTGAGAACAGCTTCTACACCTGCAGAGTTCAGAGCACCTGTCGGCTCATCCGCGAAGACGACATCCGGGTCGTTGATGACCGCACGGACCATCGCCGCACGCTGGGCTTCACCACCACTGACCTGCGCCGGGAATTTATCGGTCATCTCCTCGCTGATACCTACACGTTCGAAAAGATCCGTTGCTTTTTTCTTCAGGTCTTTCTGCTTCTGACCGATGAGCATGCCCGTGCTGATCGCGTTGTCCATAATGCTCATGCTGTCAACAAGATGCACCTGCTGGAAAACAAATCCGCAGTGCTTTCTTCTGAAGACCGCGAGCTGGTCATCGTTCATATCGGTGATCTCTTTTCCCGCGTATTCGATGTGTCCGAGGGACGGTTTGTCCATACCGGAGAGGGCGTACAGAAGGGTCGATTTACCTGCGCCGGAGGAACCCATGATAACGGTAAAATCGCCCTCGTAGATCTCGAGGTCAAGATTCTTGATGATGTGATACTGCTTTCCGGAAACCGAAAAGCTTTTGCTAAGCTTGTCTGTTTTGATGATGACTTTCTTGTCCACTTCTGTCGACTCCTTTCGGCGGCTGTCTGTTTGGGGGTAACAGCGCTTTTCGGGTATGTAAATGACCGCACAGATTTACCTCTGTACGGTCTTAAGTATAGTTTTTTCAAATCTTAAAATCTTTGCTGAATCTTTAATCGTTTTTTAATCGTCAGAGCAATGGCAAACGGAGTGTGGTCAGGAGGCCGCCGTCCTGGTTTGCGGCTGTGATCTCGCCGCCCATTTTCTCCATGAGATAGCGGGAGATATAAAGGCCTAAGCCCGCGCCGTCTTTCTCACCGGCATTACTTCCGCGCTTAAACTTTCCGAAGATCGTATCGAGTTCTGCTTCCGGAACTCCACCGCCGTGATCACCGATCTCGATGACCAGAAAGCGGGTGTTGCCGACACTCTTTTCGATGCGGCTGCTGACGGTCATCGCCGTGTCCGCGTACTTATAGGAATTGGAGAAGATGTTGTTGATCACCTGGTTGAGACGGAGAGGATCCGCGGAGACAACTGCTTCCTCGATCTTAAATGACGCGGTCTTCTTCCTGTAATCGGCTTCCGTGATAAAGTGCTCGATATCTTTCGATGTCACTTCGCCGGGCTTGACCTCGAGATGTTCGAGTTCCTCGAGAGTCGCGTGAAAAAGATTCGACACGAGACTGTCGATCTGGTCCGCCTTGGCATTGATGCTTCGGATCGTATTCAGTTCCTCGTCGTTATGCGCTGACAGTTCCATAACATCCGCCATCGCCTTGATGGACGTGACCGGAGTCTTAATGTCGTGGGAAAGCTGCGCGACGAGTTCTTTTCGAGCCTTCACGGCTTCCGCCTCACGAAGACGGCTGGCCTTTAATTCTTCACGCATGATGTCAAAGCTCTCGGTAAAAGCACCGAAAACGTGGTTCTTATCCATCTGCATCGGAACATCGAGATTACCTGCGGCGACCTCAGAAGCGAAATGCTGCATCTTGTTGAAAGGATCGACGATGCGCTTCTTAAGATAAAGGAAGTAGCCGAGAGTGGCGGCGAGCATCGCGAAAAGAACGGCTCCGCAGATGATGGAGATACGGCGGTTCCTA
The DNA here is from genome assembly GCA_002310155.1 of Mageeibacillus sp. UBA1193. Lineage (GTDB taxonomy): Bacteria > Bacillota > Clostridia > Saccharofermentanales > Saccharofermentanaceae > Scatonaster. The sequence continues at coordinate 3,163 of DBYF01000077.1, forward strand.
CTTGCCTGCTGCTCGCGGTAATCGTTGTGCACCAGAAGCTTCCCGACGACCACACCATCTTCATTTGCAATGTCACGGATCACATCATAGTTCGTCGTCGCGGACGAAACAGATGTGGAAATATGCTTTTCCGTATAGATCAGGAGATTGCCGTCATTATCGATCACGGCATACTCGAACGGCTGGTCCGTCGGGATCAGATCCTTCTTATGCTGCTTCGTATTGTCCCAGTCTTTGCCGAGAGCAATACTCAGGCGGTTGATCTCTGTCGGATAGGAAGTGATCTTCTGCGAAGTGATGGTGTTGATGCGGAAGCAGACGATCACGAGAATGATCAGGAATACCGCGGCAAAGAACAGAAAGGAACGTGTCTTCACGGCTGGTCCTCCAGAATGAATCCGGATCCCCAGACAGTCTTGATGAATGCCGGGTTACTCGCGTCGTCTTCGATCTTCTCGCGGAGATGGCGGATGTGGACGTTAAGTGTAACATCGCCGACGAACTCCGTGCCCCAGATCTTTTCGAAGAATTCTTCCTTTTTAATGATGCGGTTTCTGTTATTGATCATGTAGACCAGAAGCCGGAACTCCATTGCTTTGAGTGGAGTCTTCTTCCCGTCTTTCGTTACTTCAGCTCTCGAAAGATCGATCGTGGCATTTCCGAGTTTGACGATATTCTTCGGTTCTTCCGGTTCAGAAGAACTGCTGTTGGCATCTTCGTATCTCTTAAGGGCCGCTTTCACTTTCGCAAGGAGAACGCCCAGTGAATACGGTTTACAGATATAGTCATCGCCGCCGATCGACAGGGCCAGGAGCATGTCGTCTTCTGCCTGTCTTGCGCTGATGAAAAAGATCGGGACATTCATCTTCGCGCGGATCATCTGGCACAGTTCGAAGCCGGAATCCTCGCCGAGGTTGATGTCCAGAAGGATCAGGGAGCATGTATTTCCGTTAAAGAATTCGAGCGCAGAATCCTTGTCGGTGACATATGTCGCCGAAACTCCCGACATATTGAAATACTTGGAAGTATATTCCGAGAGCTCGAGCTCATCGTCTACGATCAGAACACTGTAGTGCATATTACCTCATCCCCCGTGGTACTGCTCTTACTGATTCTTTAATGCCTCATCGATCTCTTCTGCGTAACGGACGGTCTCCATCGCGTCCTTGCAGTATTTGTCCGCGCCGATCGCGTCCGAATACTCCTGAGTCAGGACCGCGCCGCCTACACATACCTTGGCCCACGGGGCCTGCTCACGAAGAAGCTTGATGGTCGCTTCCATCGCCGGAACAGTGGTCGTCATAAGTGCCGATAGTCCGACGATCGGAGCGTGAAGTCTTACGACCTCATCGACGACAGTCTGCTCCGGAACATCTTTCCCGAGATCGCTGACCGCGAATCCGTAGTTCTCCAGAATAAGCTTGACGATATTCTTTCCGATATCGTGGATATCGCCGTGTACCGTTGCGATAACGAACGCGCAGCGGGAGGCTCCACCCTCTCCGTCCGCATCGGATGCCATCGCTACTTTTACTTCTTCAAAAGCACTCTTCGCTGCTTCTGCCGCCATAAGGAGCTGTGGCAGATAAACTTTCTTCTTTTCGAAATCCGCGCCTACGATATTCAGTGCCGGAATAACTTCCGACTGGATGATCTCGAGAGGTTTCTTCTCCGCAAGCATCGCCTTGGTCAGAGAACCTGTCTTCTCTTTAAGACCTCTGACGATCGCTTTCTGAAGCTCGGATGTCGGGCCTTCACCGGACGAAGCCGATGCAGACTCTGCACCTGCAGCAGGCGCTCCGGCCGCCGGTGCCGTCATGGTCGGCGCGGGAAGATTCTGTGCATATGTGATGTAGTCCATGCAGTTCTCGTCCATGTTGTGAAGGGCACGGAACGCAAAGTAGACATTCATCATCTCCTGGGAATACGGGTTCATGATCGCCGCAGAAAGTCCGTCCTGAAGACAGATCGCAAAGAACGTCGATGTGATGATGTTTCTGCTCGGAAGTCCGAAGGAAACGTTCGAGATACCCAGAGAGGTATTTACTTTCAGTTCGTGACGGATGCGGTGTACTGCCTGCATCGTGGCAAGCGCCGCAGTCGTATCCGCAGAGATCGTCATCGCGAGCGGGTCGAAGATAAGATCCTTCTTATCGATTCCGTAGTCTGCCGCTCTCTTAATGATCTTCTCGGCAATCGCGACACGCTCGTCTGCTGTGTCCGGGATACCGTTCTCATCGAGAGTAAGTGCGACAACAAAACCGCCGTACTTCGCGACGAGCGGGAAGATCACGCTCATGACTTCTTCTTTACCGTTGACGGAGTTGACCATCGCTTTTCCGTTATATGCGCGAAGTCCTGCTTCCATCGCGACCGGGTCGGTCGTATCGAGCTGCAGAGGAAGATCCGTAACTGCCTGAAGTTCTCTTACCGCACGGAGCAGGAAAGCCGGCTCATCGATCTCCGGGAGACCGACATTGACGTCGAGGAGCTGTACTCCCGCATCCTGCTGCTTCAAGGCTTCACCTAAGATATAATCGATATCGTTTTCACGGAGTGCCTGCTGGAAACGCTTCTTACCTGTCGGGTTGATACGCTCACCGATCAGGATCGGGCTTCCTCCGAACTTGACTGCCTGAGTGTAGGAAGAGACAAGTGACAGTCCTTTATCCGTAACCGGAACAGGCGTGATGAACTTCGATTTTTCTACTACGGCACGGATATAGTCAGGTGTCGTACCGCAGCATCCGCCGGCGATACGCACGCCCTTTTCGAGAAGTTTTCCGACGGATTCGGCAAACTCCGGCGGGAATACATCGTAAACGGTTTTACCGTTCTCACTTCTCGGAAGACCTGCATTCGGTTTGAGAAGTACAGGAACAGATGCGTACTCGAGATACTCTTCCATAACACCGACAAGCTGGTCCGGACCGAGGGAGCAGTTCGCGCCGATCGCATCGGCATGCATACCCTCGAGCATCGCGACCATCGCGGCCGGAGACGCGCCGGTCATCAGCTTACCGTCGGATCCGTACGCATTGGAAACGAATACCGGAAGATCCGTATTCTCCTTAACAGCAAGGAGAGCGGCCTTCGTATCGTAGCTGTCATTCATGGTCTCGATGAATACAAGATCGACACCTGCCGCTACACCATATCGGACAGTCTTACTGTACATCGCGACCGCATCTTCGAATTCATAATCACCATAAGGTTTCAGAAGCTTGCCCAGAGGACCGATGTCGAGGGCCACAAACTTCTCCTGGGTTCCGGTGCTCTGACGTGCCGCCTCACGGGCATTGTTGACCGCTGCCGTGACGAGCTGTTCGAGTTCTTCGTCATCGAACTT
>DBYF01000077.1:6656-10433 GCA_002310155.1 Mageeibacillus sp. UBA1193
AAATTGTCTTTCATGTAGTCGAGAATATTCATCGCAGATCTCCGTTCCTGCCCCCTTCTTAATCGGGGAACAGCTATATGTACATGCGGTGATTTTACCATAAAAGTACCCGTCAAACAAAGAGCGGTCCCGTATCGGTGACCGCTCTCTGCTCAGTATATATTTGGCTTTTGGTAACTGACTTTCTTATCCGCGCTCGGACACGACCTGTTTGGCGCGGTTATTGATGTTATGGATCACATCATCAAGTGAACGCTGCCCGGAGAAGAAAGCAGGAGCTTCTTCCTCGATGATCATCATGACGGTCGGATCTGTCTCATAGCAGACGTGGATATTTCCGATGATCTTTTTCAGATCCGCCACGGTATTCTCGTCAAATCTCGATATCATCATCTGATCGAGCATCATTGTATCTCCATCCTTTGCCATCTCTTCGTAGAATGCCTGCTGCTTTTGACAGAGCACATCGAGCGCCTCCCGGTTGAGCGGGAATCCGCCCCATGCGTTCACACAGGATACCTGCTGATCTTTCCCGTACATATACTTGATGAATTCCCAGGCCTCCTCCGGATATGCGGAGTTCTTCGAGATCGCCATGGAGAGACTTGCGTTTGCTGTCATTCCGCCCTCTCCATCTGCAGGATAACCTGCGAAGGAGAGCTCTCCGCCACAACTGTTTGCGATATAAGCGAAGTACTGGAGACTGAATAGTTGTGTATCCATCATGGCTACCAGGCCGGTATTCACCATCTCACGCTGATCCATCTGAAGTGAGTTGAAACTTTCCGTCAGAAGCTCACCATCGGTCTTCGAAGAGCCGTACTGCTTGACGAACTCCATGATCTTCCTGACCTCCGGCGTGTCGAAGTTGACTTCCTTTTTCCCGTAGTCGATACAGGATCCCACGTAGTTCCCGAGCAGGAGTTTCAGAAGACTGTTCCACGACATCTGCGGCATCATCTGCATATGATCCTTCAGTGATTCCATGGTTCCGGAAAGATCCGTCATCGTCCAGCTGCTGCGGTCCCCGATCAGGTCAGAGTTTCCAGCAAATCCCATCATCGTAAATGTGATCGGGATCTGATAGAGTTTGCCGTCCTTTTCAAACGACCTGATCACATTATCGAAAAGCACTCCCCTGTCGAGTCCCTGAGCACCGTCGATGTACTGGTTAAGATCCAGAAGAACATCATCGGTATCGAACTGCATGTAGGGACTGAAGTTCATGAGGATATCCGGTCCAGTGCCTGAGCGCATATCCAGATAGACCTTGTCGGCGATCTCCGACATGTTCTCCGTCGTAAGGGTATTTCCCAGAAGGCCTTTCTCAGATGCATAATCCTTTACGATGATGCGGGATTTCTTGGAAGGATCGCGGTTATACTCCACAAGATGTTCCACAAATGCGGGATTATCGATATCTGTTCCGCCCAGAACGATGATGTTCTTTCCTGCGTGAGGGTTCGATGCTTCTTTCTTTAAGTGCACCAGTTTGACACTGTCGATATCTTCAGAAGTGTTTTCAGATGGGGAAAGATCCCTGATGAAGCTGTATTCTTCACCCGGCAGGATCCGGACTGACGACTCACGGATACCGGAATGGACGCAGTCTGTATCGTTCCAGGAGAGGGTATTCTCCATGTCGGAACCCTTGATCAGATCGACCTTTGCCAGTGCTTCTCCCGTGTTCATATACACCGCGTCTTCACCCGCGATCAAGGAAGGTTCCAGATTGTTATTCTCAGTACATATCTTCTCACCGGTGAGATTTCCTGTGCTTGTATCAACCTTCGAGAAATACAGCTTCGCGTCGAGAATATCCGTTCCAGAGACTTCTCTTCCGAGCACGTAGTATTCGCCGTCAATTCTAAAGATCCTTCCCGAGAGGCTCTGCTCGTTCACGCGGTTGATCACATTTCCATCCGCGCCGCACAGCGTGAGCATACCGGGTCCTGCGATGAGGATATTTCCGTCCGGAAGTGTCACGGCTTCATCCCCATATACATTACTGTCAGTAACTTCATGGGTATCCGTAAGTTCACCTGTATCCGAGATCGTGGCGATGAATACGCCGCTGGTATTCTCCGCATACTTCCCGTAAAGCACTTTCACTTCGCCATTAGGTCCTTCAAAAGCACAGTGCACCGACGTTGTTACTTCCGGCTTATAGCTGCATCTTATGCTTCCATCCGTATTGAAAACAACGACACGGCTATCCGTCGATGCATTGATCCGGTCGGTCAGTTGCCTTTCCTCATCCGCATCGAGTTTGATCTGTCCCATCTGGAAACTGATCCATTTCCCGAGGATATCCGCCGGGACCTCATATTCATTTCTCACCAGTGCGACGATGCTGGAAGAAAAGATCCGGATACTGTCGATCTTCCTACTCTGGAGAGTCTGCCCATCCGCGACCGGAAAATCCAGTTCGGTCTCGGTGAGCTGATAATACGGATCCGTCTCCTTGACGACCTTTTCTCCGGAAACCGTGGAAGCTCCTCCGGTGGAAACCTCAGTGTCTGATCCCGACACAGTCGTGTCTGTTCCGGAGCTTTCTGTTGCTTTCTTATTAGAGCAGGCCACCGCCGGGATCGCAAGTGAGAAGCACATGCCCAGGCTCAGAACCTTCTCCATCATTTTCCGCATAATTCTTTCTCCTTACCAGGAGTTTGCCGGCCCCAATTGCCACTTCGATTGTATGCGAAAAGGAGATGTCACTTAATAAATTAACTGTCACATAAAAATCAAAAGCCGGGACTTGCCCGGCCGGAAAAGCGAGTGATCATTCGATGCCGATGATCGCCGTAACGCTCTTGCTCGGGGTCATCAGATACGAATCGGAAAGAATGATTCCTAAGCGTCTTTCCGCATCGAGAAGCGGCAGGAATTCCTTCTGTACTTCGATCGGAAGGTCACCATATCCCGGTGAGAAACGGCGTCTCGTCATGTGTCCGAGTGACTGTGCCGCCGCGTCTACTTCCGCGTTAAAGAGATCACACAGGGACTCTACACGCTCCGCGCCGAGGCCCTGAAGAAGAAGTCCCATCTGCGGGTCCGACTTCTCGAATCTTCTGATCATGCGGTCCATGCCGGATCCGACCGTCGCCGCGAAAAGCACTACTGCGCTGCAGCCCTCGAGGTTATTTCTCAGTTTTACGGATTTCTGCTCAAAAGGCAGGATCGGGAATCCGTCTTTGCCCCAGGTGATCGGAGTCACGAGAAATCCGAGACGGTAATTGCATTCTTCTCTTCCGAAGGCGAGTGCTTTTGCCATGGAAGCAGTAAACTTGGGATCTTCTTTAACGACCTGCTGGTCACGGATCGGAACACACGCGTAGCGGAGCCACTCCATCTCGTTGAGCGGAGCGTCATCGTACTCGAGGAACTGAGGAATGCTCCTTGTCCCTGTTCGAAGTGCTTCGATGATCCGGTCTACGTGTTCCATATTACTGTCTCCAGTCACTTCACGCCGTAATCCTTCCAGAGGATATTCGACAGGTTGTGCATGATGGCTTCCGCCACATCGGGCTTATTCATGGAGTAGACGTGGACATTCGTCACTCCGTTTGCGTAAAGGTCGATGATCTGGTCCGTCGCGTACGCGATGCCGGCCTGCTTCATGGATTCCGGATCAGTTCCGAAATAATCCACGATCGCTTTAAAGCGCTGCGGCATAAAAGAACCGCTGAGCTTGATCGCTTTCTCTACCTGGATCGCGTTCGTGATCGGCATGATGCCCGGAACGACCGGAACCGTGATGCCGGCTTCTCTGATCTT
>DBYF01000077.1:10542-15928 GCA_002310155.1 Mageeibacillus sp. UBA1193
TCCGGATAGCAGGCGCCGCCGATACAGAAATCGTAGCCGCTTTCTTTGATCTCACGGATGAGCTCCACCGCATGGCGGTAATCCCACTTGCTTCTGTCAGTATTCTCGAGTTCCGGAGTCAGGTCACCCCGAAGTGCCATGATGTTCTGAAGTCCCAGACTGTGGATCTCCTCGATCTTACTGTGGATCATGTCCTTCGAGCTGGATACGCAGGTCAGGTGCGCCATAGTCGGCACGCCGTGTTTTTCTTCAATCGTCTTGGCGATATCGAGTGTGAAACGGCTCGTCCCGCCGCCGGCTCCATACGTTACGCTCATGAACGCAGGCTTACTCTCGGCGATCTTCTCAGTCGTCTCTTTTACACTCTCGAAAGAAGTCTCCTTCTTCGGCGGAAATACCTCAAAAGACAGAGACATGCTCTTCTTATTCAGAATATCGATGATCTTCATGTATGAGTTTGACCCTTCCCCTCATTGTTACGAGGTACATTATACCACACGATTACAGTTCTGCGGTTTTTGTAGCCATTTTATCGCGGAAGCGTACATCATGCTCGACGATCAGCATGGTCGGCTGATACTCGGAAATAAGCTTTTCGAGCTGCATTCTCGAGAATACATCGACATAGTTGAGCGGCTCGTCCCAGATATAAAGATGCGCCGGTGTCAGAAGGCTCGTCGCGATCAGGACCTTCTTTTTCTGTCCCTCGGAAAAGTCCTCGATATTCTTCTCAAACTGCGCCTGTTCGAGTGCGAGATGACGGAGTACCGCGAGGAACAGACTGTAGTCCACGCCGTTTTCAAACGCGTGCATGCGGAGGTCTCCGTGAAGATGCGACGTGTCCTGGTTGATGTATGAGATCTTCAGGTGCGGCGCGGTAAGAAGCGTTCCGTCCAGCACGATATTCTCCGCTTCACCAAGTCCCGCGGACTTCAGGATCGCCTTGATGAGGCTCGTTTTTCCGCATCCGTTTCTGCCCTGCAGGAACACTCTCTCCCCGTTCCGGATCTCGAACGTCAGACCGGTGAATACCGGTTTCTCGGAGTCCGCATAGCGGAGCGACAGGTCCCTCGTCTCGACGAGTCTGTCCTTGAAGTGTGTCAGCGGTGAAAGCCGCAGATCTCGTACCTGTTCGATATCGTTAAGAAGACCCTCCTTCTCCTTGATGGATCTCTCCATGCGCTGCTCGAACACCTTCACACGCGACTCCATCTTCTTCGTCTTCGAACTGATATATGTACGCGCGTTCTTCGTTCTGTCATGTTCCTTGATCGGGTCATATCCGATCTTCGAATTTTCGCTCTTATTCGCCCATCCCTGGCTCTGCTGCATCGCACCTTTCAGTCGGCCGATCTCTTTGATATGCTTCTCGTTTTCCGCCTTCGCAAAAGCATCCGCCCGCTCTTTGTTGTCCCACCAGGAACTGAAGTTCCCGCTCTGCACATCGATGGAAGAACGCTGCAGGACCAGGATATGATCGACACACGCGTCCAGAAGATCACGGTCGTGGGACACCAGGATGAATCCCTTCTTGCCCGCCAGATACGTCTTCACGATCTCCCGCGCCTCCTTATCCAGGTGGTTCGTCGGCTCGTCGATCAGAAGGAAATCATTTTCGCCTGCGAAAAGCACTGCCAGCATGACCTTCGTTTTCTCGCCGAAACTCAGTGTGCGAAGCGGCCGGTACAGAAGCTCGGGGTCGACGGAGAGTTCTGACAGTTCGCACATGACGCGCCAGTTCTCGACACCCGGCTTCCACTGATCCATCAGTTCATCCGCTGTCTTTTCCAGATCGTCAGATTCTATCGTGTACGGGAAATAATCGCACCGCACATCCGCGCTGATGCTTCCGCTGTATTCGTACTTGCCGAGCAAAAGATTCAAGAAGGTCGTTTTCCCTTTGCCATTTCGCCCGATAAAACCAAGTTTCCAGTTCGTATCCAGTGTAAATGAGACATGCTCGAAGATCGGATCGAAGCTGCTCTCGTAAGAAAAAGTAAGATCGTTTACTTTGATTTGCGCCATAATTGTCCTCTTTCTGCCTGAAAGAAAAAGTCTGTTCCCACGCACGCAGAAACAGACTCACACGATCTACCTTACTTTACCAAAGAAAGCAAAGGGAATTATTACGCGATGATTCCATGAAAGCGCACAGGGGGAAGACCTTTCCCAGGTCTTTTCCATAACCGGTGTTTTCTCTCAATCGATCATCACTTTCTCATTGGTCTACCCAGACGCGGAATCCCGCGCTCTTTCTTCGGATTAAGAAGCACTTGTCCTGCTTCTGTTTTGATACTACCATGCCAAAAGATACTTGGCAAGCACGTTATACTACCGTGCTACAAGTGCTTTTCGCGCGGAAGCATAGAAGGCTCACTCGTACTTAAACGTCGTATACTCTTTCAGTTCACCGTTAACATCAAACTGGCGCAGTGAAATGGTATTATCCTCCGGATTCCAGGTGTATTCCAGCGCCTGATGGAGCTCGCTGTATTTCGTATCGTTGCAGAGATACCTGTCGTCACCGTAGTTTTTAAGAAGCAGTCCGACGTCCATATCTCCAATAAAATACTGGCCATCCTCCTGCCGGTCTTCCTTGGTCATCAGGAAGTACTTCAGGTCATTTCTTCCCAGGCCCCACGTCGTATCGATCATGTAGCACTGCCCGTCGAGACGGATGATATTCCACTCATGGCCGGTTGCTTCAGTTTCAGACAAAGCACCTTCCATATTATCGACATCACAGCCTGTCTGAAGAAGCACGAATGTATATGCTGCGGCAAAGTTCTGGCACACGCCGGTCTTCCGGATCAGAGGAATAAACGCACCGATATTCTCCGGATCCTGCCCGTTATGTTCGAAATCGTACACATAGTTATCGGTGAAATACTCAAAAAGCACCAGCGCATTTTCGAAATCCGAATACTCTTCCTTGAGAACGTTTTGGAGAAGATCTTCGACGGCATTTTTAAATCCATCGTACTTACTCTTTCTCCACTCAAGGTCTCCCCTATACTGGATCTTCACCACATTTCCCGACACTTCCCAGGACTCCTGGATCGTCGCCACCTGATATGCGTATGGGCAGCAGGTTCTCACGACAAGATAAAAGACTGTCTCGAGATCCGAATAGTTGTCACATTCAAAAGATTCTTCATTTGCGAGCACAGCTTCGCAGAAACGGTAGAAGATATCTATCTGGTTCGGGGTCATCATTTCCTTCGTAATAGGAGGAAGAACATAAGGGATATACTCCGTGAAGGAGGACTTGGTCCTCGGAGACTCTGTCAGCAGCGGAATACTCTCAGATGTCGAAGTTGCCGCCTGTGTCGTCTCTTCTGTCGTTTCCGATGAGACCTCCGGCTCTGTTACCGTCGGGGTTTTCACGTCCGTTGTATCTGCTGCTTCCGTGATGGAAGTCTGCTCAGATATCTTAGACTTATTCTTGGCTTCCTTCTTGGAACAGCCAAAGGCAGAAAGCGTGAGCGAGCCACTCATCATGAGTGCTATCAGCTTGATGCTGATAAAACCTTTTCTTGAAATCATTATCCTAGCTCCTTAATCCCCATGCCTTTGCCGATAATGATTATATCTAAACAAACGAAAAAAAAGCGTGACATTTTGGTCACGCATTTGATTTTCATTTTACTTTCGTAAAAGCACCCGTCCCTCGCAGGGCATTACGGCATCTCCCATAATGACTTCTCCGACCCCGTCACAGGTGATCGTACCTGATTTCGGATTCTTGACGGAATCGATGCTTCCTATGATTTCGGCTTCCACTTCCGAGTACTCGAAGGAAAGATCGCATCCTTCCATCGTGCAGTTGATCAGTTTCAGGCCTTTGCAGTAGCAGAGCGGCTGCGTGCCGATGATACGGCAGTTGATCAGCGTGACGTTTTCCGAGAACCATCCGAGGTATTCCCCCTTGATCGTCGAATCCTTCACGGTGACATTCTTACTGTGCCAGAAAGCATCCTTCGTATCGAGATCACAGTTCTCGATCGTAAGCCCGTCCACATACTGGAACGAATACTTGCCTTTCATGGTAACGTGATCAAGTTTCACGTTACTGCTGTCGAAGAAGATATACTCCGACGTGATCGTGGTATTTCGGAGTGAAAGCCCGTCGGACTTCCACCCGAATTCCACTGAATCGATCGTACATTCATTTATCGAAATATCTTCGCATTCGCGGACAGCCTTTACTCCGTAGATCTCGCAGTCTCTGAGCACTCCGTGCTTCGCGTACCAGATCGGAGCTCTGGTCTTATCGTCCATGGTGACGTTACTCACCTTGAAGTCGACCACATGCCAGAGCGGATAACGAAGGGAGAATGTGCACTCGTTGACCGTGATATCACGTGCTTCCTTCAGCACCGACTCACCATCTGCCGGTCCGGCAAACGTACAGCACAGCACATCCGCATGCGTCTCGTTATAGAGAGCGCGTTCCTCATCAAAATTTTTTCCTTCGATCCGTTTTCTGTCCACAGTCTGATCTCCTGTCCGTTAATACGACACATTATAGCATCTGCCGCTACAACAGACATTCGTCTTTCTGCCTGATAGTTTCACTTTTTTACATTTGTGTATTGTTGTCCTGACCCTGCGGAGGAACTGACCCTACCTGCGGGAATCCCGGGTTCGGAAATCCGCTTGCGGAATTATAAGCCGTAGGATTCTGCTGTGCCGGCGGAGCATACTGCTGCATCTGCGGGAGACCCGGCTGCTGCGGTACGTACTGCTGAGGCTGGCCGAACGGGGCAGCCGGAGCCTGCGGAGCTGCCGGCTCATTCTTCGATGCCTTCGGAGGCTTTGGTCCCTTATTCTTATTCTTCTTAGCAATGACAACGATCACTACGATGATGATGCAGAGAACGACTGCGCTTCCGCCGATGATACCGATCAGAAGAAGCATGTTCGATCCGCCGCCCTTGATCTTGAACTCTGCGCTGATCGGTTCTTCCATATCAGAGAGGGTCCACTCCAGAGCCTGCTCATCTTCACTTTCGGAATTGCTGTCTTCTGCAGCATTCGGGAGTTCCAGAACTACATCTGCTTCCATATCCGGAGCATCCCATTCGAGGTAATAGATTCCTTCGTCCTCGACGAATTCCAGATTCTCAAATCCCATTCCGATAGCATTCAGTTCATCCTGCAGATCCTCAAGGGCGATTCCTTCCTTTTCAGCGGTAACCTTGGATTTACCGCTGATCTCCCACTCGAGGTCCTCAAGATCGGACAGAACATCTACATCACCGATATCCTTAAAGAGCAGAAGTACATCTGCTGTCTTATCCTTGTTGACGGTAATGGTAGTTGTCGCCGGGAAAATCACTCCTGCACCCTTGAGAGAGAACTGGGCATAGACAGTGCTCTTCAT
>DBYF01000077.1:16050-25144 GCA_002310155.1 Mageeibacillus sp. UBA1193
GAAGTCATATCCGATACATCCCACTGGAGAGTATATACACCGTTATCTTCCTTGATCGAAAGTCCCTGGAGACCTACCTGCTCAAGCTTATCGCCGAGTTCTTCGATCGGAACACCGCGCACATTCGCACGGAAACCGTTATATGTAGTATTATTACCCTTCTCAGAGTAATCCTCTACTTCCCAGCCGGCCCGCTCAAACGGCTCTCGCGCACTGTCCATCGAGCCCGAATCAGAGCCCGAGATATCCGCGATGGCATAGAGGAAGCCGAAGTCCACGGTTCCATCCGCGTTGACCTTCGCTCTACTTTCATAGCGCAGACATCCGGTCAGGCACATCAGTATACCAACCACCAGAATGACTGCTGACAGTGTCTTCAAAATCCTTGTTCTTTTCCTCTCCATTTTCCACCCTCCTGTTTATATAGAAGTTTATTCTTTATCTCCCATATCCGGGATCGAGTCTTCATTCAAAAGTTCTGATTTCGGCAGCTGGCCAACCGACGGAAGTCCTGTCACCTGTGGGACATCGCCCATCTCCTGAACCGGGACCTTCGGTGCTTCGGGGATCGCCGGTGCCTGTGGAACCGGTGGTTCCGCTACCTGTGCTGCAGCCGGTTCCTGAGCGGGAATTTCCTCCTGACCCGTCGTCTGCGGTACCTGCGCAATCGGCATTGGAGCCGCAAATTCCTGCGCGGCGGCAGCTTTCTTCTTCCTGTTCCTTCGGATAAGAAGGATGATCAGGATAATAATGAGCAGAAGAATTATCACGAGACCGGTAATAAACACCGGAAGATTCAGGTAACTGATCTCCATGGTGATCTCACCGCGTCCAGTGGAATCGAAGCTTGTCAGATCCCATACCGCCGTATTCTTCTCGTCCACATCTCTTGATCCATTTGTGGACACGATCGGATAGGGCACCTGGATCGCGAACAGGTTGTCCGTCGTCTGGTTGAGCATACCGGTGATCTGCTTTTCCGGATCCTTGATAAAACCGGACAGCCAGGAGGTAAGGCTCTTTCCATCTGTCTTGATCCTTACGGTAACTTTCTTCACGAGGAAACCGGATGTCTCATAATCCAGATCGTATTCACTGAAGATACGGTTGAGCTGCTCTTCGACCTCATCCTTATCGATCTCATATGTTGCCTGTGCGCCGAGCAGAGTCTTCGAGCCATCCTTCTTCTGGATCTTCTCAAAGGAGTCAGCCGGATAATTGTCGTCAATGGAATCCTGAAGCGCATCGTAGAACTTCTCGGGAGTGTCATAAATATACTTCATGTCGTTCTCGGTCATATAGACACGTGTGTAGCACTCTACATCACCGTTCGCCTTGACACGGATCCCGCGCTCGAGCTCCATGCAGCCGGTTAAAGACGCAAGGATAAACGTCAGGACAAGAAGCATTAATGGCATCTTTTTTCTCATGTAAAAGCCTCCGCATTCATCTTCCCGAAAGAAGAATCTACTGCAGGATCACACAGATCCTCAAAATAATCAGACAATCTTATTATATCAGGGAATACGTTTCTTGTGAGATTTGAATGCGCGAATTAGCGCGCCCTAATAGGGAGGATTACTTTCTTCGAAGTATCTTTTTTCCGAGCCGTTTGGTGCGGACCCACATTTTCTTGAAGAATACGCGGACAGGATTAGTAAAGAGGATGAAACCGGTATAGAGGCGGTATCTCTTCTCCGTGATACTGTGCTCCTTGCCGTTTCTCACGAAGCTGATCATCTTGCCGTGAATGTCGCTGTCCTTGATGCCACGCTCGGGATTAACGCAGTTATCGCCCAGGATCACATACTCTTCCGGGAGGACCTTGATGATGCGGTGCAGGACATACTTGTCCTTTCCCCGTGCGAAAAGCACTACATCACCTTTCTTATATCTCTCCCCTTTATTATTTTCTATAGTAAAAAGATCCTTTCCCTGACGCAGGAGCGGCATCATGCTCACGCCCACGTTCGAGTAGGTGATCTTTCCGTTTTCTTTCAGATAATCGGAGATCGTGGTCGGCATCCCTGATCACGCTCCTGTCTGACCGCTCATCGCGGAATACGCGACTTCTGCCGCTTCGATATCCATATTGCATTTCAGGCGGAACAGGGAAACATCAGATGCCATTTTCGAGATAAGGTTCACCGTCTTCCCGAGAGCCTTTATGTCCGCCGGACGGTAGGACTGCTGTAGAAGCATCGGAAGTGCGTCCTTCTTCTCGACCCTGGCGATCTCATTTACTGCGCCTCTTTCGAGGATACTGATGCCATGAAGCGGTACGCAGATATTACTGCCCAGACGGTGCTTCCCGTTCCATGGAGTTCCATAGATAAATACCCCTTCTTCGCTCACACGGATCAGGGGTTTGTCATCGTTGACCATCACGGCCCGATCTCCCAGATATTTCCTCCAGAGTGCGGTATGCGTAGACTTTCCCGTCCCGCTCTTTGCCGTGAAAAGATATGCTTTTCCATCGACGGCGATCGCCGATCCGTGGAAAAGGAATGTATCAAAAAGCACCGGAAAACTCTCTGCCATCTTTCTGTACACAGCAAGAGTCTCCAGCATCCCGTCCGTTCCTCCGCGGAAAGCTCTCGGGCTGATCGCCGCTTCCGCCTCGGATTTCTTTCTCTCGTAGGTGAGATCTTCGGGACGGATGATCACTTCAAAATCCGGATCCTGCTTGTCACAGGCATACTCACAGCAATACGCATGGACATCCTCATAAATGGATTCCACGCGTATTACTCTGTCAGCGATCTTATAAAATCCGATCATTGAAGTACTCCTCTCAGTGCTTTCTCCACTATACCGAAAAAGCACTGAAACTTCAAATCTACTGCTCAGATCGGGACTCTGTCTCCCTCGTTGTCGTGAATGTTGTCGCCATCTCCTGATGTCGTGATCACGTCTTCCTGTGCGAAGCAGATGATTTCCAGTTCGATCTTCTTGTACTCTTCTTTCATTTTCATACTCCTTTATATTATCCCTTCTTCAGGTGCTCATAGCCTTTCACTTCTTCCCACGCTTTCGAGCTGGTCCAGCGGTCCGGTGTGTGGTAGAGATACGCCTTGCCCGGTTTTTTGCGGGAATTCAGTGCGTAGAAAGTCATGCCATATGTTGTGTAAAGATCCGTGTGCAGCTGCTCGTTCATCGCAACATATGTATCCGGATCCTCGAACTCGTAGACCTTCATACAGGACTTCGTCCATCTCCAGCAGAGATGTGTGCGTCCGGTCCGTCTCTGATTCTCCGCTGTATCTCCGGCCGCGACTTCCAGAGCCTTGTTCCAGAGAGCTTCACAGCGTTCCAGATCTTCCTGCGGCATCTCGTTATGCGCATCCATCTTCGCCGGATACACATTCGCGAAGACCTGTGAGGTAGCGCTGCTATAAGTTGTGCACTTGTCGCGATGGTAATAGCCGTTCGGTTTCGCGTTCGGTCCCGGCGCGTGGTTCTTTGCCTGTTTTTCCATAAGACGCATCGCTTCCAGGATATAAGGCCCGCTCGCGCCATAGAATTCCGTGACGAAGAACTCCATCTCCTTCTCGACATCCGCGTCCGGGTTCTCCAGAAGGACGCCGATCAGATAATTTCTCAGGTCGCCGAACTCGGTATTGATGGCTCCGGGTGAATCGTTGTTCTGCAGGTAGATACCCTTGACACCGAGATCACGATAGTACTTGATATCATGTGCCAGAGAACCAAGGTTCATGTACGGACCAGCCGTACAGCTGAAGTTCACCACATAATCCCAGATCCACAACTGACCGCCATAGGTATCACAGAGGTTCGCCCATCCTTTCAGATATTCGATTTCTTCCCTGTTCCGGTCGCACTCAGCATCGTCACAGTCGTGGGCATAGCAGCGGCTGATCGCGGCATAACGAATGATGACATGATCATCCATCTCCATACCTACCGGTGGTTTGAGGTTATAGGTATACGCCAGCATATCGATATAGACATTCGGATACTTGCCCGTCGCCTTGACTTCTCTGGAGATCCGGTTGCACAGATCAAGATACAGCGCCGCATCGCAAAGGCCTTCTTTATTTTCCGGAACTTCGTGATCCATACGGAATTGATAGCATTCACTGCACATGCAGTAGTATTCGTTATCCGCCTGACCGAGGTTGATGATCTGCATCGGCGCATTCGGATCGTATGCATCGCTTTCCAGGATCTCGAAGACGTGATCCCTGATCCTCTCATACACCCGCGGATTTGACAGACAGAGCTGCTTATCGATTCTATCGTTGAATACGATCTGTCCATCTTTTTTCTCGATGTAAAGGCCGAACCAGTCCGGATGCTCCGCAAATTCATCTTTCGTAATATATTCCGCCAGAAGGGTGTGCGCCTGACCCGGCTGGAGACCTCCATATGCCTCCTCAGTTGCGGTACTTAAGTACCATTTCTCCGCGCCCGGCTGGTTCATGACATTCACGTTGACATAGAAGCCGTTCATGGCAGATGCCAGAGAGTACAGACGGTTCATATTTTGAGAAGTTTTTCCGAACAGTACATCCGTATCCGTAAAGGTAAATACGCGCTCATGATCGATGTTGATATTAGAATCATACTTGAAGTGATTCTGGTTCGTTCTGTATCCGTCCTCGAAAGACAGCCAGTAATAACCGCCACAGACCGAGAGGAACTTCATGGCGCCGTCGATGGTGCCGCGCTTGCCGTTGCCTGTGATCGAGATACCGTTACTATACGACTTGATCCTGTATGATCCTTCCTTCGGAGAGCTTGGAGCTTCAGAAGAACGGTTGGTGTTGCCTACCGATATTTCAAAAGCACTTCCCGGAGCTGTCGCGTCAGTAAGAATTGTCGGTGTGTAGCCATCCTCCTGGGCGATAAAGTACTGGAGGAGATAGGCCGCGTACTGTTCCTCGGCTGTCGCGGAAGCAGAGATCACGATCACCGATTCCGGCAGTTCTGTCGTGTACTTACTGTTCTTGTAAGTATGGATCCCGTCGTATTCGATGTCCGCGATCCCGCTTCCATTGAGACAGACGAAGTACTTATACGCAGCGTCACTGTAAGTCATCATATACTTGACCAGTTCTTTCATCGTAGAAGAATAGTTACCGGCCAGGATCGCTTTACCATAGGACTCGTAGCTGTATGTCAGAACCGGGCTGATCACTTTATCCCCGTCCTTGAAAATGACCTTCAGCGGTTCCCTGAAATAAAGCGCAGAGACATTATTGAATGCGACACGATATTCTTTTGTGGTCGTGTTATATGTGAAGTTTTCCGAGTAGACGCGGGTACTGATCGGATTTCCGTTGTATCCGGTATAGCTGACCTCAGCGTATACACTGCTCTTCGGAGCACTCGGCATAGTCACATAGGCCACCAGATCGACGGTATTCTTAAACGCGAGAGAAACTCCGGTATATGTTACGGTCGAACCGGTCTGGGAAGTTACCTGCTGGCATGAATCCATCGAGGTAACCAGAGTATCCGCAAGCGCTCTCTCCTGCGAGGTAAGCGTCGCGTTCGCAAGAGATCCTGTATTCTTCTTAAAGTGCAGCTGCGCGGCGGCACCGTAGTTAAGCATGTCGACTACGAGAGCAGAAAGAAGCTTGTCCGATTCCTTGGTGCTTCCGGCCTTGGTCGCAAGGATCTTCTTCGCGTACTGCTGAACGCTGAACTCTTTTTCTACACTGGCATATGTCTGATTTCCGAGTTCGGCACGGAGCGTGCACTTCAAGAGATTCCCCATCTCCGAAGCGGCGATCCCTCTGTATACGAACCGGTATTCGCCGGTCGTTTCGTTGTATGTATAATCTGTGATCTCACGGTCTTCCCAGGTACAGGTGGAAGACTCGCCGGAGAATTTCTGGAAAGATACACAGAGCCTCAGGTTTTTGAAGGATCCGGGCGTATTGATTTTACAGTAATACACCAGATTCAGGTCGTTCTGAAAGGCCACTGATGCGTAGAAATCGACATCCAGCGGTTGTTCAGCCGCGCGGATCGCTGATACGGGAAAAATACTGAAGACCAAGGTGACGGCCAGGATCAGGCCAAGAAATTTACGTCGCCAAGAAGATACCGCGTTCACGTGAGAACACCCCCATAAGATAAAGTCTGTGTGTTCACCCCCTAAAACACGAACTAATATCCTCTTACGCGGGAATATATCACGGCGTTCACAATTTAGCAATATCTATTTTCAAATTTATTCATTATTTCGTCACATTCCACGGAAACAAGGGTCCGTTTTTGCGCAGAATCAACAAAGGGCCGCCTCTTTCAGAGACAGCCCTTATTTCTGTAACAGTGCTTTTCGCGAAGGAAAACGGATCAGAGGACCTTGGCCAGGAAGGTCTTGAGTCTTGCATTCTTCGGACTATCGAAGATCTTCTCCGGAGTTCCCTCTTCGATGATCCTTCCTTCATCCATGAAGATAACGCGGGTTCCTACTTCTCTCGCGAAGCCCATCTCATGGGTAACGACTACCATGGTCATGCCGCTCCTGGCGAGATCCTTCATAACATCCAGTACCTCTCCGACCATTTCCGGGTCGAGTGCGGAGGTCGGCTCGTCAAAAAGCAGTACGTCCGGCTGCATGCAGAGTGCACGGACAATGGCGATACGCTGCTTCTGTCCACCGGACAGCTGGCTCGGGTATGCGTCCGCACGATCCGCAAGACCGACTCTTTCAAGAAGTTCCAGTGCTTTCAGCTCCGCATCCGCCTTACTCATCTTCAGGAGTTTACGTGGAGCAAGTATCATATTTTCCATGATCGTCAGGTGCGGGAAAAGATTGAAGTGCTGGAATACCATACCCATCTTCTGACGGAGCATATTGATATTCGACTCCGGAGAAGTAATGTCCACACCCTCAAATGTGATCGTGCCTTCCGTCGGCCGTTCCAGGAGATTGAGGGAACGCAGGAAGGTGGACTTACCGGAACCGGAAGGTCCGATGATGACCAGAACTTCACCTCTCTTGATCTCCGTGGTGATGCCGGCAAGAGCAAATAAATCTCCTGCCTTGCTGCTGTAGATCTTTGTAAGATCGCTTACGGAAATGATTACATCGTTAGTTTTATCAGCGCTCACTGTTTCTCAGCCTCCTCTCCAGAATCGTTACCATCTTTGTGAAGAAGATAACGATGACCAGGTAGATACATGCTACCGCGATGAGCGGCATGAATGCCGAAAACGTACGGCTTCGGATAACGTCACCGCCACGGGTCAGATCCTGGATACCTACGTAACCGGAAATGGAAGTCTCCTTGATCAGAACGATGAACTCGTTGGCCAATGCCGGAAGGACATTCTTGAATGCCTGCGGGATGATGATATGGATCATGGTCTGGATGTAATTGAAACCCAGTGAACGTCCGGCTTCGAACTGACCGTTATCGATGCTCATGATACCGGAACGGAAGATCTCGGCAACATATGCACCCGAGTTGATACCGAATGCAAGGACCGCGATCAGTATCTGATTGGTCGAAGACGCGAAGATGACGTAGTACATGATCAGGAGCTGGACAACTACAGGAGTTCCGCGGATAACTGTCAGATAGATCTTAACGATCGCATTAAAAAACTTCAGCAGGAACTTCCGCAAACCGGGACGCATCTCATCGATGATCTTATCGTGGGTACTGCGGACGATCGCCGCGACTACACCCAGAGCAATACCGATCAGGACCGCGAAGAAAGTGATCTGCAAAGTCATCCACAGACCTTTGAGCAGATACATATAACGGTCATCTTTGATGAAGTTCAGATAAAAATCGTGTTTGAACCCCTCGACCCAGGAGTTGATATCCAGACATACTCTACTGGCAAGAATGCTGTTCCCCATAGTGGTTCCTTCCCTCCATGAACCTTATTTTTCCACATGACTATTGTAAAAGGAACAAAGACGGAAATAAAGCCTTATTTCCGTCTTTGTCAAAACTGTAACAATCTAAAAGTGATCAGCCTTCGCTCGGAATATACTTCTCGATGATGGCAGCGATCGTGCCGTCTTCCTTCAGTTCTCTGAGCGCCTTGTTGATCTTCTCCAGAAGCTCTGTGTCTTCCTTGTTGACGCAGATAGCATACTCTTCTTCAGCGTAGAA
Organism: Mageeibacillus sp. UBA1193; assembly: GCA_002310155.1. Lineage (GTDB taxonomy): Bacteria > Bacillota > Clostridia > Saccharofermentanales > Saccharofermentanaceae > Scatonaster. Next base: position 24,156 of record DBYF01000077.1, read on the forward strand.
TGTCGGCAGGATGGTAAGACCACCGGTTGCCTCTACGAAGTGCTTCGCCGGCTCGTTGTCGATAACAACAGCATCTACCTTACCGGAAGAGAGAGCCAGAACAGCATCGTTACCCTTTGTGAAACGTACGACACGTGCATCACCGACCATCGGATCCTCAGTCATGTAGATATCACCTGTGGTTCCCTGCTGAACACCGATCTTGTAATCACCTTCGAGAAGTGCGTCAAGATCTGTGATTCCGGAATCCTCTTTGACGATAACTGCCTGGATACCTGTCGCATAAGAATCCGAGAAGTTTACAGACTCCAGACGGTCAGGTCTTACAGTCATACCGGCCATACCGATATCGTACTTCTTGCTCTGAACACCTGCGATGATGGAATCGAACTCAACGTCCTCGATCTTCAGTTCCATATCCAGTTTCTTAGCGATCGCTTCAGCGATCTCAACATCGATACCTACGATCTTTCCATCCTGGTGATACTCATAAGGCTCGAAGTATGCGTTTGTCGCCATAACGAGCTGACCGGCCTTCTTCTTGGAGCAGGCAGTTGCAGAAACCATCATGCCCATGACCAGTCCGGCGGAAATGATCTTCATAAGTGCTTTTTTCATATTATCCCTCCTAAAAAAGTGGCACGGGAATCGTGCCTCCCCTTTATCACAATCTCTAGTATAAGACCATCTGTCCAATCTGTCATTTCAACAACTGATGAAAAATGTCTGGTAATCCCTTATCCCCATTAGGCAGATAGGACAAAAGACTCTGTTCTCTCAAGCTTTCTTAACTCTTTCTTCGTGAAAAGCACTGCTCCTCCACCTCTTTTCTTCTCGTGATATAATCATCTCAAAAACGAAAAGGAGTGCCCACTCATGGCACCTGAAAATACACCTGCCCGGTCTTCCGGTATCCTCTGGACGATCCGCTACACGCTCATCAATGTGACTTACTTCGCGGCATTCTGCACGATCCACGCGTGTGCGGC
>DBYF01000077.1:25215-30587 GCA_002310155.1 Mageeibacillus sp. UBA1193
TTGCCGGCATCATCGACAAGCAGGGATCCCTCACGAACAGAAGGTTTATCCTGATCTCCGTATTCACGATCCTTCTGGGATCTGTCATCCTTCTCTTTTCCGAGAACAATAAGCTCGTGATCTTCCCGGTCTTCGCGCTGATCTACATGATCCAGTTCGCCTACCAGCCGGTCATGACGGCACTCTGTTTCGAGTATCAGAAGGCGGGATGTTCCATCATGTACGGTCTCGCGAGAGGTCTCGGATCAGCAAGTTTCGCCGTCACATCCGCTTTCATCGGAGGACTCATCGAGGATCACGGGATCAAACTTCTTCTTTACATCAACATTGGTGTGATGGTCCTGTCGGCACTGCTGGTCTTTACTTTCAGAAAGCCCGCCGTGGAGAAGAAAGATACTGAAGAGGGATCAGGAAATGCGTCCCGCAGCAGTTCTTTTCCCGAATTCATAAAAACCTATCCCGCATTCTCTCTCTTCCTGATCGGGGTCGTCTGCTTCTTCTTCGCGCATAACATGATCAATGACTTCATGATCCAGATCATCCGGAATCTCGGAGGCGCGGAAAAAGAACTGGGTTATGCCAACTTCCTTCAGGCGATCCTGGAGCTTCCCGTCATGGCGTTCATCGGCCTGATCCTGAAGAAGTTCACTTCTAAGGCTCTTCTTCTCTTCTCGGGTATCGCTTTCCTTGTGAAGATCATCATCCTGATCTTCGCGACCAATATGGGACATATGTATCTGAGCCAGTCCTGCCAGCTGTTCGCGTACGCGGTCTTTATTCCGGCAGCCGCGTACTATGTCAGTAAGACGATGTCGGATCGTGATCAAGTAAAGGGACAGGCATTCATCACCAGTGCCATCACTATGGGCGGCGTATTCTCAAATCTTTTCAGCGGCGTGATCCTGGATAACTTCGGCATCCGTCCGATGCTGGTCACGGGCACGGCCGTCTGCGCGATCGGAGTGTGCATCGGGATCTATGCGCTCCTCAAGCTTCCCGCCAGAAGAGCAGCATCTTCCGATCAGCAGTTCCCGGTATAAACGAAGTTCAGTTTCTCACGAGCGATTTCCGCGAGTGCATATACATCCTTCACTGGCGTGGCAGATCTGTCAGTCATATGGAATCTCGGGAAGAATCTGGAGATGTGAAGCGGGATATCAGATCCGATGGTCTTCCCGGCTTTATCACTGAGTTCCGCGACCCATGACGTAAGTTCCCTCATCTCCTCCGGCGAGTCATTCTCTCCCGGTACGATCAACGTCGTCAGCTCCACATGACAGACCTTCGCGGCTTCTCTGATAAAGCGCTTCGTCATCTCGAAACTGCCGTCTAAGACTTTGTTATAGTAGTTCTCCGTGAATCCCTTAAGATCGATATTCATCGCGTCGATGTATGGTGCCAGTTCCTCCAGAACCGGAAGCTCCGCGGTACCGTTGGTCACCATGACATTTTTCAGTCCTTTCTCATGCGCGAGCTTCGCCGTATCCCTGACGAACTCATACCCGATGAGCGGTTCATTATATGTATACGCGATCCCGATATTTCCCTCAGATCTGTACTTCTCCGCGATCCGCACAAGCGTCTCCGGAGTGATCGTCTCGGCAGTATCCGAAAACCGCAGGGCTTCTTCACCCCACGAGATCTCACTGTTCTGGCAGAAAGGGCATCTCAAGTTACAGCCATAGCTTCCGACAGAGAGGATATTCGAGCCCGGGAAGAATCTCCGCAGCGGTTTCTTTTCGATCGGATCAAGCGCGAGCGAAGTGATCCGGCCGTAGTTCGACGCGGTCACCTTCCCGTCAATACAGATCCTCGCACCGCAGAAACCCAGCTGGCCTTCCTTCAGTTCACAGTGGCGGAAACACACATGGCATCTGGTCATAGGAACCTCCGGATCAGATGTGGCGGACTACTTCGAAGCGCTGGAGAAAATACTTCTCATGGCTTTGGATACCGCCTTTTCTCATCGCGATGCTGACCTGTTCCTCCGGAGTATCGACACCGTCCAGATCCGGAAGCAGTAGTCCTCTTCTTCCATCACGGGTCGACACGATAACGCCATAACGTTTCACATCGAGCTGGTCGATCGAGTCGATATCCTCCGCCTCGCCGAGCACGTCAACATTGATCTCGAGCCACGGAAGCTCACTCTCCCTGATGGGATCGAAGCGGGGATCTCTCGTGCTCGCACTGATCGCATTCGTCACGATCTCCTGGGCAAGATTTTTCATGGTGGGACCGATCGTACCGATGCATCCTCTGAGCATTCCCTGCTTATGTATCGATACAAAAGCACCCGCCCTTCTCTCTGTCAGTTCGGAGGGAAGGGCCATCTCCGCCGGGCGGATCTTCTCACCCGTACGGATATAGGTCTCGATCGTTTTTCTCGCCAGGCGGACATACTCATCCGATGACGCGATCTGATCTTCGATCTCTTTTTCTTTCTCTTTCAGGCGGATCGCGAGGAACTTTCTTTCAGGATCTTCTCCCTCCTCCGGGTAGAACGAGCAGATGCCGTAACCGACACCGGTAACATCTTCGTGGGAGAACCTGGTCGCCTTTACTTTCTTTCCATCCCAGGCGCCGGCCATGATGACGAAGGAGCGGTGACCGCACTCGGCCGCTTTATCACAGAAGGCCTCATCAAAGTCAAAGAGTTCTCCGAAAGAAGCACGCCCCATAACGTCCATGATGCGCTCGTCGTACTCCGGTCCTTCCTTGGCAAAGCCGTATGGTCCGTAGTCCTGAAGTTTATGCGACAGATCTCCGCTTGCGACGATCACGACCTTGCGGTCGAGAGCGTTTACCGCGCGTGCGATGATCGTTCCAAGCTTATAGTGATCGGTAAGTGGAAGTCCGGAAAGACCGATGCGAACGATCTTCCCGTCTTTGTATTTGTTTCTGATAAACCACAGCGGAACCATCGTGCCGTGGTCGAGTTCTTTTTCCTGTTCACCGAGAGTTCCACAGGGGAAGTCCTCGTGATACGAGATCTCCGAGATCTTATCGACGAGGTCTTCGTCATAGGTCTCCGAGAATTTCACAGAAGGCGCGCGGAAATTCGCAAAAGACCCTTTCGCACCTTTGCCAGGAGAGATATGGAAATAGTCTCCGTAGAGGATGGAATGCGGACTTGTGATCACGATGGTCTCCGGGGCAAGCGATGCGATCTCGTCTGCTACTTTCTCGTAGGAACGGATCGTCTGCTCCACCTCTCTTTCTCCCCCGCGTCCGACTTCGGGCACGATCAGGGGCGGATGAGGAACCATAAAAGATGCAAGGACCGGCATACTATCGACCTCCCTACGAAAGATTCTTACTCGCTGAGCGGCTCTCCTTTTCCATTAAAGAGCGGGATGGTACCGAGGAATTTGATGTCATCTCTTCTGGCAGCATCGCCTTCGGCAAGGACACAGACACGGCCTGTAACTGTACCGCCGCACATCTCGATCATTTTCTCCATCGCGCGGAGCGAACCGCCTGTGGAGATAACGTCATCGACGATCAGGATACGCTTGCCTTTGATCAGTTCCGCGTCGTCTCTTCCGAGGAAGAGGTTCTGCTTTCCGACTGTCGTGATGGATTCATCGTCCACGGAGATCGGATCCGGCATATAGTTTTTCTTTCCCTTTCGGGCAACGAAGTACTTCTCCGCACGGCTCTGGCGCGCCATCTCGTGAGCGAGAGGAATACCCTTGGCTTCCGCCGTAAAGATATAGTCGTAATTCTCACGCGGCACGAGCTTGAGAAGTTCAGTCGCGCATGCTGTCGTGATCTCAGCGTCGCCGAAGCAGATAAAAGCGGCGATATAGAGATCATCCGCGATGGGGCAGAGTGGCAGGTCACGTTCCAGACCAGCGATCGTCATTGTGTACTTCATATGCATTCCCTCATTTCTTGAACTTCGAGATGAACTTCCATGCCTCTTCACAGCTGTGGTGACGGCACTCATGGATCTGGTTGTCGATGCTCGCGAACGCCGTTCTGCAGACGCCGTCTTCACTGTCATAGTAGTGGACAGTCAGCACTGCATCGCGCGACTCGTCACGGATCTTCTCGATGCGGTCGCCCGGGATGCCCCAGATCGGATCTTCCCAGTTGTCCTTATTTTCGAAAAGCACTTCTCCGAAATTCTTCTTCAGCTTATTGACCTCAGAAACATACTTCACACGCTCGAGTGAAGAATCCGCCTGGAACGGAAGTTCCGGAAGATGCGACTTCTCACCGCCCGAGTAGAATACCGGAACAGCGACGGTCTTATTGATGTTTTCTTTCACAGGCTTACCGAAGAAGGAGGTATATACCGGGAACAGCGCGCTGCATGGCATGATGCCCGCGAACACTTCCGGATACTCCTGATAGAGATCCCATGTCTTTCCGGAGCCCATCGAGAAGCCGGTTCCATAGATGCGGCTCTCATCGATGTTATATCTCTTCTTCAGTCCTTCGATGACCTCGATCGCCTCAGTCGCGGTCATGAACTGATGGTTCTCGACGGATACAAAGAGGAATCCGTATCTGTGTGCGATCTCCCACCACTCCGCGACGAATGTCAGGTACATAGAGGAGTCTCCGCCGCCGTGGCATCCGAAGACCAGCGGTACCGGACCGTTATCGAAGATATCGTTGTTATAGTAAGCGAAATATCCTACCTTATGCTCTGCGGGTTTTCCCGGAACAAAGTCATTATCTTCCGAAGTCTTTACGAGCACGGAGCCGACATCCTCGGTCATACCCATCGCCGGGAAGTCCGGTTCGATCTGGATGTTTCCGCACCACATCTTAAACTTCTTAACGAAGGTATCGAAATCCTTCTCGTATTCCGCAGTCTCCTTGATGAGGAGGTTTTCGCATCCGTCAAAAGCACTGTTGATCTCCGCGGAATTGCCTACACTTAAGATCGCGATGTCTTTTCTCTCGACGACCGGAACGACACTTAAGTTCTCCATGGAACACATCGCCGGAGTGATCTCACCCGGGCCCCAGAGGTACTGTCCCTGAAGCGTCTTAAGAAGATTCTTCGCCACATAATCCGCGGACTTTCCGTAGCTGTAGATATCGGCTCTGAAGATCGCGCCTCTGGCGAAGAATCCTTCAAATGTCTGCGTGAAGAAATTGAAGTTCTCGACGATACCATCCTTATACACGGGGATCATCTTGACTTCAGAGATCAGCTCGGCATAGAGCGATTCGTCCGCCTTTTCCCATCCGCCTTCACAGGTCGGATAGATAAAAAGCACGCTGGAATCTACTGAAGCTGCGATCTTAGAAAGACCCGTCTTCTTTGCAAACTCCACCGCGCTTTCCATATCCTGCTTCTCTTCCTCGAAGACGAGGAGCAGGGGTGCTCTGAAGGTATAGTTATTTGTCTG
>DBYF01000077.1:30638-34736 GCA_002310155.1 Mageeibacillus sp. UBA1193
TTTTCCCAGAATCTACCGCCATTCACATCCTTGACGAGCGGTCTTTCCATCATTGGCATGAGCATATCCTCCCGATAAATCAATCACAGATATACTATACCATTTTTCCGCCCGAAATGGTGGTAAGAGATAACGTTTTCGGATGCTTATTTCAGAAAAGCACTCGCCGTGAACCAGCCGTCAGCAAGTTCCAGTCCGAGCCTGTATCCCAGGATCTTCAGGTTGTTATCCACGATCGCCAGACCCAGCCCCGTACCATTCTCTCCACGGGATTCATCGCCCTTCACGAAAGGCTTCTTCAGATCCTCGACTTTCACGCCGGAAAGAGAAGTCCTATTACTGAAGGCTAACTGTCCGCTTCGGATAAAGATACGCGCTTCACTTCCCGGTTCCGCATACTTCGCGCAGTTGGAAAGAAGATTCTCGATCGTCTGGCGCATGAGATTTTCGTCCGTACGGATCACACAGTTCTCCTCTTTATAGATCTTCACATCGATCCGGTTCTTCCTGAAAAGATCCTCATATTTGGAGACCGTCTCACGGATCAGGTTCTCCACATCCACGTCCGATTTGGTAATTGTATTCTCCCCGCCTTCGCTCTTCGAGAAGTTCAGTATCTTCTCGAGCATCTGGTTCATCTCGGTGACATTCTCGCGGATCTTACCGGTATATTCAGTGGACTTCTCCGGCTGCTCTTCCATACACTCGGCATACATCGAGATCGCCGCAAGAGGAGTCTTTAAGTCATGGGCCATCGCCTCGGTCGTTGCCTTTCTATATTCAAAGATCGCCCATATATACTTCTTACGCTGGTACCAGAGCACACTGATCACAAGCGCCACAAGAATCGCCACGAGCGTATCCTGGACCCACATAACACGCGAAGTGATCGGAAGAAGTTCGTAGATAGACATTCCCCAGGGATACTTCTGAGTTGCCCGGAAACTCCATTCCGGCCAGTGCTGTTCCAGGAGTTCCGCTCCTCCGAATTCTCCTTCGGGAGATATCATTTCCCGAAGTGGCTGTTCTGCTTTCTCGGGGTCTACGTATCCGTTCACATTCATCCAGGCATCTTCCGCTGTTTCCACATAGGTATAGCCTTTTGTATCCTCCGGTGTCAGGTCGAATTCTTCGATGACCCCGCCCGCCGGATAGTCCATGATCTTTACTTTGCCCGGGAGAAAACGATGTGTCTCCTCGTTTACATAGATGCTCTCCCACCAAAGCCAAGAGAGTTTGGGCGCCAGGTGCATACGGATATAAGAACTGTATGCCTCATCACTTTCCGTGCGGTACTTGAAGATGCGTTTCGTGTTCTCGACCGGATCATATTTCCCGCCTTTATAGACCGTCAGCGGAGCAACATACGATGCGTCCTCGAGGAGAAAGACTCCCCGAGGTTTCTCTGACCGCGCATTAAAAGCAACCACGGAATAGTATCCATACGGCGTTTCCGCTATTTTCTCCTGGCCGATATACGCCGCGCCATATTCTCCGGTGGTCATACCGAAAAAGTACACAGCAGTTTCCAGATTGGCTATGTGATCTTCAAGGGAAAGACCCATGTCATCGATATACTCCGTGTCAGAGATCCCTGCCGCGGCAGCATACGTGCGAAGATAAGAACCTATATTTTCAAGCTTGGAATAATACTCATCGTAGATAATTCTGGCTGTAGAATCTTTTTTCCAGCTCAGATATTTATCTGTCAGCACCGAGCTCACGGTCAGGCATACGGCCAGACACACGGCAAATTCCAGGATAAACTTCGGTTTCTTGATGGTCTTGTTACTTGGAACGGTCGTTCCATTATCTTTTTTCATGAGATCCTCCTTCGTGGGACAGTCACGGCATGACTTTATATCCGCCGCCGATCACCGTCTTGATGGCATCCCCGAAATCTCCCAGACTCTTTCTGAGTTTCTTGATGTGGCTGTCGACTACACGCTCGGATCCGTCAAAATCCGCGCCCCACACCAGATCCAGAAGTCTGTCTCTTCCGAGGACATGTCCGCGGTTCTCCATGAGAACCTTGAGGAGGAAATATTCTTTCGGCGGAAGGTCTACTTCCCGTTCTCCCACGCGCACTTCCATGCGTGAAGGATACATGCGGATCTCCCCGCACGATAAGATCTTCTCGTCTTCTTTTTCAGCTGCGCTTCTGGCCAAAAGCGCGAGGCACTTCGCGTACAGGACCTTGATGGAAAAGGGCTTGACCATGTACTCATCCGCGCCGAGCGCATAGCCCTTGAGGATGTTATCCTCAGTGCCGAGCGCCGTCAGGAACACGATCGGACAGCTGCTCTTTCTTCTTAAGATCTTGCAGATATCAAACCCGGAAAGGCCCGGAAGCATGATGTCCAGGATCGCGATATCGTAGGTATTCTTCGACACTAGATCGACTCCCTCAGTTCCGTCTTTTGCCGCGTCCACGTCAAAAGCACCTGTGTCCCGGAAGTATCCGGCGACCAGTTCACGGAGCTGTGTGGAATCTTCTACGATAAGCATTCTGGGCATGTTTATTTCCTCCATGACCTCATGTTAACTTACCCATGTGTCCTTCATGTGCCCTTGCCGGGACTTTTTTCCGCACAGAAAAAGCTCCCTTCCCGAAGCATCAGCCGATAATCAGTTTCATAAGAATGAAAACACCTAAGGCAAGAGCGCCTGAGCCAAAAGCAAGCAGGAACTTCTGGTACGGACGCTTCGCTTTCTCGGCGATCTTCTCTTCCTTTCCGAGTTCTTTTCCCTCGGTAAAAGCAACGATCTCTTTATATGTCTGAATGTCGTTTTTCTTCTTCAGTTCTTCCACGCGGAAAGAGATCACCAGCGCGGCGAACCAGTACAGTACGAAGACCAGGATGCCCCACCAGCCGAAGAAATGCGCCAGCGTGTACGGAATGATCAGTCCTATGAAATACGCGACGGCAAAGATATTCGACCACTTATTAAATTCACGGATGGATTCATTATTGATTTCTTTTTTCATCTCGACAACATCTCCTTTGATCAGGTCATCGAGGCTCATTTCGAAAAGCTCACTCATCAGAAGAAGGCTCTTGATGTCCGGGTAACTCTTATCGTTCTCCCAGGAACTGACTGTCTGGCGGGATACATAGGTCTTCTCGGCGAAGGTTTCCTGATTCCAGCCGCGGCTCGTCCGAAGCTCCTTGATGCGCTTTCCGATCTCCATGATCAACCTCGATAAATAAGACTTGTCGAATGACAAATCTTATTTTGCACCAATTGCAGTATCTTGGCAAACGAAAACAGGATCACTCCTTCGCTCTCTTCGCCGCTTTCTTCGCTTCTTTTCTCGCGGCGTGTTCTTCCGCGGCTTCACGTCTTCTTTCTTCGTCCTCTTCCATCATGCGCTCGACCATTTTCTCTTCTTCGCTTTTCTCTCCGGTGATCGAGTAATGCGCTTCGAGGATCGCGTTTTTCACTGCCCACTTAATGACGAAATACCCCATGAGCAGACATGCGATCAGAGTGCCCCCATTGATTCCTAGATCCTTCAACATTTTCTTTTCCTCCTTGTAATCCTTTCGGGTAAGATGCAGCCGGCGGCCTTACGGTTCGGATTATGCCCGCCCCGCGGAAGCCCGTCTATCAAAGGTGCTTTACAGACAGCAAAAAGCGATGTAAAGATGACTTTACATCGCTGTGATCAGGGCATTTGCGCCGCATGTTCTTTTCGGCTTATTTCTTTGTGATCTTGACCTTCAGGGTCTTCAGATATGCCTTCTGTTCGTCAGTGATCCGGTAGCTCTCGACCGATTTCTGGATCGCTTTATTGTGGGTCCAGTCAGCAAGTTTCTTCTCCTCGATGTACGGGATGACCGCATCGTACTGCTTGGCGAGAGCCGTCGCAAAATACCATGCGATCATCATGTTGATGTAGTATTCCTCCGAGCGGATCCTACTTACCATCTTCGGATACGCGGGATCAAAATCGTCATCGAGGAAATGCTCCATCAGCATCCCGATCCCGAAACGGATCGTATAGGTCTCCTTCGACTTGAGCCAGACCTTGATCTGCTTGAGAAGTTCTTCCTTATGCTTCTTAAAGATCTTCGGCGACATCTGGTCGCACGT
>DBYF01000077.1:34781-37638 GCA_002310155.1 Mageeibacillus sp. UBA1193
GCGTGCAGCTGGTTCTCATCGAACGACTTGTGCGGAAGATCCGAGAGGAACTCATCGATGTCTTCTCTCTTTACCAGTGCTTTTGCCATCTTACGAAGCTCGGGCGTGCGCACACCGATGATCGAATCCGGATCGGCCGTCGGGATGATCGTCTTCTGCATCTCTCTGTATTTTTCATCCGCCAGTTTCTTAAGCTCGTCTCTTATCTCTTTTCGGATCGCCATTTGTACACCCTCATTCAATCATCTGCAAATAAACATGCCGTAATCCTTCGGCAAACTCAGAACACCATCCGTCATCTTCTCCGTCAGCGCATCACGGATCTTCTCCCGGTTCATGCTGCTTAACGTCGTCATGCTGCTCAGCGAGTAGATATAGTCGATGATATCTTCTATGTTCGTGACGGCCAGCGAGTCTTTATAATCGAATCTCTCTACTTTTCCAAAAGCACTTTTCAGATACTGATCGCCGTTCTGGAGAGTGAAGTTCTTATTCGTGTTATCTTCCACACCATACTCGATGAGGATCCCGGACAGATACTCCATGATCCCGTGTTCTCCGAAGGTCGCGCAGTAGAAGGCTCCGCCCTCCTTCAGCACACGTCTGACTTCAGAAAGGCCTTTCTTGAGATCCGGAACATGGTAAAGCATCATATTCGCGATCACAATATCGAAGGAATCGTCTTCATAAGGAATGTCCTGAATATCGATGACCTGATACTCGATCTTGTCATAAGAGGAGAGTTTCTCTTTTGCCGTTTCGATCATACCTTCCGAGAAATCCGACAGTATGAGCTTTCCACACTTTCTTACTACTTCGTCTTTTCCGATCCACATGCTTCCGGTGCCGCATCCCAGTTCCAGGATACGTGCGCCTTCGGGGATCTCATAGTTCGAGTAGATCCAGTTGCTGAATCCCATCTTGTTCGTCGAATACTTGTCATGGATCGATATCCTTGTATTGAGATTCGAGGATGAACTGTACTGGTTCTTTACGATATCTGCCGTGTTGATCACACTTCTGCTTTCCATATGCTCATCCCTTAAAACAACTCATCCAGCAGGATGAAATATCTGATCTTCTCCATATCCGGTTCGATCCCGAGCGCGTCGAAAAGCATCTGTGATTTCACATCCGGATAGACCTTGCCGCCATATGTTCCTTCCGCATTCCATCGGAGGCTTCTGTAGCAGATGGCGATGTCCTCCCACTTATCTCCGATCCCGCTGTTTCCGAGATCGATGAAACCACTGATCCCGTCATCATTCATAAGAATATTCGGCAGGCAGAAATCGCCGTGGGAGAATACAGGTTCGTACGACGGACGGTTGTTTTCCAGCCAGAGGAGAAGATCCATCGGATCCTTAAATCCGCCTTCTCCGAAAGTCGAAGGTTCCGCTTTATCCACATCGACCAGACCGTTTTCGACACGGTATCTTGCTTCCTTGAGATTCGCGTCCAGATCCCATGTACGTGGGCAGTCGGACACATCCACATTCCAGAACATCCTGATCGATTCCGCTAGGCGCTTCGTCAGTTCTTGTGGGTTGGTCATATACTCCTCATCGCAGCCCATTTTTCCTTTGATCCGGCTCATGAGAAGATACTGGTACTCGTCATCTTTTTCATAACAGATGACCTTCGGAACCGGAAGCTTTCCTTCCAGCCAGCGCATCACCTCGACCGTCTCATCGTTCTGTTTGCTGATCTTTTCGATCTTGAGAACAAAGTCGTCAAAGATCATGACTTTCGCCTTCGACATTCCGATACCGTCCGATGTATATTCTTTTCCCTGAATGAGGTCACTTATGTTTTTCGGTAAATTCATTTCTTTCTCCAGTGATATTACTTTTGGGTATTTACCATGCCCGGAAGTCCTTCCAGCATGATCAATCTATTTTCCTCATTATTCCTCACAATCTGTCCATCTGTTTTCCTGAGTATATCTGCCCGGATCGTTGTAGTTTATGACTTTCGCATAATTCCCGCATGCAGTAGCATTATCGGGAATATCTTTTGTAACTACCGATCCTGCCCCGATCGTGACATTTTTCCCGATCACAACATCTTCAACAATACAGCAATTGGGCCCGATATATGTGCAATCCCCTATTGTTGCTGCCTTCTCATGATTGGAACCAATCGTTGTAAACTGGGAAAGAGTTACATTATTCCCGATCAGTGCAGTTGGATTAACAACGACCGGTCCCGAATGTGCAATGTATAATCCATAGCCGATCCTGGTGCTATATGGAATCGCTATTCTCTTTTTCGTTCGGTTCATCTTCCACAGAACTTTTCCGATCTTCCCGCGTATCCCGTTTACTGAAGCCAGGCGCAAAGCAAAATGAAACCTCACCAGAGCGTCAGTAAAATAGCACTTAATCAAATGGCCTGCCGAGCATTTTCCATAATAGCGGAATACATCGCTTTTGATGTACTTCATAACATTCTTGCGGTTAACTGCCATTCACGTTTCTCCCTTCTTAGACGCCTCGAGTGAGCTTCACGACTGTTTCCACATGTCCGGTGAATGGGAACATGTCGACCGGGACCGCGTACTCAGGTGTGTACCCGTGCTTCTTGAATCCCTTGAGATCTCTGGCGAGCGTGGTCGGATCGCACGAAACATACACGATCCTTTCGGGAGATAATTTCTCGCACGCGGAGATAAATTCAGGTGTCGTTCCCGCTCTTGGCGGATCCAGGAATACTACGTCAAAAGCACTTCCCTTAGAAGCTTCTTCGACCATATATTTCGTCGCATCCGCCGCGATGAATCTTGCTTTTTCCATGCCGTTTACTTTCGCATTTTCACGAGCGTCGGCAACCGCTGCTCGGTTTAATTCCACACCGG
>DBYF01000077.1:37691-58436 GCA_002310155.1 Mageeibacillus sp. UBA1193
TTCTCACCGTTTTTCAGGTCCGCGGCCTCGATCGCAAGAGAATACAGTTTCTCGGTCTGGTCGTGATTGATCTGGTAGAACGATTCCGGAGAGATCTTGAAACGCACACCGAGAAGCTCGTCCCAGATGAATCCTCTTCCGAATTCGTTGATCGTTTTTTCGCCGAGGATCATGGAATCGGAACGTGTATTGATGTTGATCAGCACCGTCTTGATGGACGGGTGCATTTCGAGAAGGATCTTGATAAAACCTTTCTTGCCGGGAAGTACCGGAGATGCCAGAACGAGCACCACCATGATCTCTCCCGTTGCGAATCCTTTCCGGAGAAGTACGCGGCGCAGAAGTCCCTGCCTGGTCCTCTCATCGTAGGAACGGATCTTAAAGCGGACCGCGAGTTCACGAATGTCCGAGAGGATCTTCGCGCACTCTTCATCCTCGAGAAGACAGTGATCGTTTTCAATGATCTTATGGGAACCTTCCGCATAACGGCCGGCGATAAGATGCGTACCGACGTGACCGAATGCCCAGTGGATCTTGTTTCGATAATACATCGGATCCTTCGCACCGGCGATCGGGCGGACAGGGCAGATCGAAGATAGAAGATCCTTCACGATCTTCTCTTTCTTTTTCAGCTGCTCCGGGTAGCTTACGGACGCAAAAGCACAGCCGCCGCAGGTCTTTGCTACCGGGCAGCTGTTTCCTGATTTACCGTTTGCTTTTGATTCGGGCACGACTTGAAAACCTTCCTTGCGGTTTTCTTATATTGTAACCTTATTTCTTCTGCTCGGCATGTCTTTTCTTCTTCATGGTGTACATTGCGTCGTCCGCTCTTCGAAAATACTCATCGAGACTGATGTTCTCCGACGGATCGATGAGTACCGAGCCGACGCTGATCGAAAGTTCGAACGGGAGCATAAGTGCCTGCGCTTCGTGCTCGACCGCGGTCAGGAGCTGTTTCTGTAATGTCGTACCGTCATCGATAAATACATTCTCACCGACAAGAACGAATTCGTCTCCGCCATATCGGCTCGCGTACCAGGAATCCGGCATCGTCTCCTTGATCGCCTTCGCCACAAGACGGATCGCGAGGTCTCCCTGCAGATGTCCGTAGCGGTCATTGATCATCTTCATCTTGTTGATGTCCACAACGAGCATGAGTGATTTCTTATTGTTATCGCGGATCTCTTCGAGAAGCGGGATACACTTTCTCTCGTATCCTTTTCGGTTAAGAAGCCCGGACAGTTCATCCGAGAGAGAGATCTCCTGGAGCTTTCTGTTCATGAGTTCCATGCTGATATTCTGACGTCCGCGCATCAGTCCGATACGGAGATGACGAAGCCAGGAATACAGGAAGAAATTGTCCAGGATCGCGAAGTGATTCTTAAATACTCCATATCCGATGACCGTGCCCTGACTGTGGATCGGGGCGATGATATAGATATTTCCGCTCTCTTCCGGTTCTGTAAAGATTGGGAAGATATAAGAGGTGTTGATCTTCTGATACGGCATATTCTTTCCGTCTCTCTTAGCGAAAAGCACATGCATATATTCGCTGTAGCCGAGGCATCTTGGTTCACCGGTCTCATAGATAGAATCGACAAAACCCTCATCCAGACAGATGCAGAAAGTGTCTCCCTCATAGGGCGCGAATCCGAATCCGCCTTTGAAGAATTCCTCCAGGCCTGCATGCATCTCCTCGAGTGTGAACTGACCTGCCGTCGCTTCATCCAGTCCGGACAGATGCCAGTCGAAAAGCATCCTCTCGACCGGGACCGTGTAAACTTTATTGATGCAGCTCATCTGCGCGTTCTTTATCTCCTCACTGACCGGACAGCCACAGCTCTCTCTTGCCAAAAGGAATGATGGGAAGGACTGGATGCCGGTCCGCGGTTTTCCTTCGATAAGATCAACAAGATGGGCGACCGCGTCGTAGCTTCTTTCCGTCCATCTTCTCTCGACCGTCGTCAGCGCGGGAAGGAATGTTCTTGAAGACTTAATGTTATCAAAGCCCGTAACGATACAATCCTGCGGGAGCTGATATCCCTGGTCGATAAGATATGTCAGGACACCCATCGCCATAATATCGTTGGCGCAGATAAAAGCATCCGGAAGTTCATGTGTCTCGAGCCATTCACGGATCATGCCCTGAACGACATAGAAACTCCAGTCACCATTGATCGTGTGATCTTCCGTTAAGGAAAGGCCGTGTTTCGCCATGCATTCTGTCACAGCACGGCAGCGCTCTTCGTTCTCTTTGTTCCCGGCAAGACCGGAGACCCAAACGATATCCTTCACTTTATGCTCGGTAATAAGGTGATCGCAGAGCTCATACATGCCGCTGTAGTTATCTGTGCAGATGCAGTCAAAGCCCTCGAGTTCATACTCGAGACATACTGTCGGAATATTGATCTTCTTGATGCGCTCGGAAAGCGTCTGAAGCTCACCGGCATTACTCAATGTGTTTCCGAAAAGAAGCACGCCGTCATAGTCATTCAGATCGGCGAGGTTTAAGATATTGACTTCACCCTGTACATTTTCATCGAACAGATTCGCAGAAGAATACTCGGTGAACAGATAGATCTCGAGTTCCTTCTCTTCTGCACACTTCTTCACACCTTTCAGTGCTTCGATAAGATATTCATCACTCCATCCGCTGGCAAATGCCGCAATCTTTCTTTTCATGAGCAGTCTCCTTCTTTGAAAACCATCCACATTGAATATGCAAACTAAACCATCACTATAGTAACGGATAAAACCTGCCAATAATTCGATAAAAATGAAAACAAAAAGTAAACTTCAAAAATAGTTAAGCATCTATTCTTGTAGAGGAAGACCCGATATGCGTCATTTTTCCCCTGCCGGCTGTCGTATCGTTCACGAGCGCGATAAGCTTTTCCTTATCCTCTTTCGCACAGTATACGGGGATCACAGGTGTCGCTTCGTAGATGATATCTCCTAACGCAAAACCACTTTTCTTCGCGGCATACTGGAACTTCTCAGAGACCGAATATTCGAGCTGCACATGGTAGAGCTCAAGAAGCGCCATCCTGCAGGGACCGGCTTTCTCTATTCCCATGGAAGCCGCTGTCGAGTACGCACGTGTCAGGCCTCCGGTTCCGAGAAGGATACCGCCGAAGTATCTTGTAACGACACAGATCACGTCATCGAGTTCCTGATGCAGGAGCACATCGAGGACCGGCATTCCGGCTGTACCTGACGGTTCACCGTCATCACTGTATCGCTGCTCGAGAGTCTCGTCTCCAGCGCGGTAGGCATATACGTGATGTCTTGCGTCCGGGAACTCCTTTTTGATCTTACGCAAAAAGTCCGTTGCTTCTTCACCGGTCGACACAGGGGCGACATCGGCGATAAAGACGGACTTCTTTACTTCGTATTCGATCCGGGCAGTTTCAGTTACCGTTTTCCAAGTCGTGCGGGGCAAATCAGACAAGCTCCTTATATCTCTGGTAGGCCATCATCAGGAGCGATCTGTCCTGACTGTAGGTAACCATTTCGAGTGCTTTTTCCAAAGGATAGAAACCACCATCAGAGAAGTTCTGCTCAGGGTTCGGAGTGACGCTATTGTTCTCAGCCTTCATCACGTACCAGACGATCTTATTGCAGACCGGACGCTGTCTCGTGATCGAGTAGAACTCATAGTTCGTTCTTCCTACGGGGAACAGGATCTTGGCCTTCACGCCGGCTTCGAAAGAGACACGCTCGAGGGCAACATCTTCCGGCTTCTCAACGGTTCTGATCACGCCTTTCGGAAAGCACCAATCGGCTTTCTCATTCTGCAGCAAAAGCACTTCATCTCCGTAAAATACGATACCACCTGCGCAATTGCGTTCCAGCATCGGTACCACCCCCGAATCAATCAAAAGAATTTTCTTCATTTTATCATGTCGTGCTCTCGGTTGACAATGCACGGACGACCGCGCCGCTCCCCCGCTTCTTGTCATCGTAAACATTTATTTATATAATTATGTCGGTTACTATTACCCGCTACGAATTCATGAAATAAGAAGGTCTATTTTATGGGATATTCAATGTCACGCGAGCAGAAAAGAGCGCGGATCCAGTTCCTCCGGAAGACGATCGCCGTGCTGTTTGCGCTGTGCGTCATTTTATTTGTTGCTGACATCATCGCCGCGATCGTCCTGATCACGAAGAAGGGTAAGAAGAGCTCCTCCGAGACGGTTCCGACGAGCATCACACAGGCGAGCGATTCTTCCAGCGATGTTTCCGCAGATGTATCCGGATCCGGTTCTGAATCTGAAACGACACCTACCGAAACAAGTGCTCAGCCGGGCGGAGTCGAGGTCAAAGAATATCTGCCGGAGAATGCACTCGCGGAAGCGTACTGGGGACCTCTCCCGGAAGTTTCCGAAGTCAAGCCGGTACAGCACAATGACATCCACGGTATCTATATTGCTTCCTGCATGCACTTCGATGAGAACATCGAGCTTGCCAAGAAGACAGACATCAATGCCTTTGTTATCGACCTGAAAGACGAGGGCGGCGGTGTATACTTCAACACCGATAACGAGATGGCCAGATCCATGCATCTGTGGGTCGAGGAAGGCGGCGAATGGAAGGACAAGGGCGCGGGAAGCTATGTTACCGGCTCCTATAACCTCGAAGAAGTCGTTAAGAAGTGCCACGATAACAACATCAAGGTCGTCGGCCGTATCGTATGCTTTAACGATCCGTCCATGGCGAGAAACCATCCGGAAATGAGCATCCAGGATGCATCCGGAAACTCCATGCACTTCAATCTCGAGGGCAAGCACCAGTTCCTGAATCCTTACGATAAGAGAGTCTGGGACTTCCTGATCGATCTTGCTCTCGAAGCGATCGACAAGGGTGTTGACGAGATCCAGTTCGACTACGTACGTTTCCCGACCATCAGTACAAAGAAGTACAACGAGAAGCCGTACTTCGGACCGGAAGACACAACGCCTTCCCGTATCGACGCGATCAACCGTTTCCTTCAGACCGCGCGCCGCAGGATCCAGGATCCGACAGGTATCCCGGTAACCGCGGACGTATTCGGTATCATCCTGAGCTCTGAGCTCGACGGTAAACTGATCGGTCAGGGCTGGGATACAGTAGGTCTTACCGGCATCGACGCTGTCTGCCCGATGCTCTATCCGTCACATTACGCGGATAACACGCAGCTCAACGGAAAAATGTTCGACTATCCGGATCTGTATCCGCATGATGTCATGTACAACGCCTTGATTTCCGGCAAGACCGCCGCGTCCGCCGAAGGTTACGCGACTGTCCGGCCATACGTACAAGCCTTTACCGCGACATGGATATCGCATCACCTGAACTATAAGGTGCCTGAGGTAAAAGCGCAGATACAGGCCATTCAGGATGCGGGATATAGTGAGTGGATCCTGTGGAATGCTGCAGCTAACTACACGAACCGATACGAATAACAGACGATAAAAATATCGCACATAAAAAGAGCACCGGTTTCCGCCGGTGCTCTTTTTGTTATGTCATATTAATCTCAAGCTTTATCATTCTCTGCCGATTTTTCAATATCCTTGGCAGCTTTGTTTCTGTTCTCCATCTCCTCGAGCTGATCCTGTACTTCCTTTCTGAGGATACCCAGATCCTGAGTAAGTCTTCTTACTTTATCCAGAAGTCTGCTGATCGTGATCGATAGTGAAAAGACTACGAACAAAAGGAACAGGATCGCCAGATAGAACAAGGCGTTTACCGGATTCGCAATACCCATAGCATCTGCCATGATCGTCAGAAGCTGCGGGAAAAGCGCCAGTACGGAAACACAAAGAGCAAGAACTGCCCAGAAGAATGCATACTTATAACCCAGTCTGTTTTTAGAGACCAGACTGAAGAAGTAAACGATAGTAATCAGCATGCATACTACAATAATAATCGCTAATCTTGTCGTCATAAATCATTACCTCATCATGCTTTCAGTTTCGCAAGAACGATTGCGATCGAAACCTTGATCATGTAATAAATGCTTTTCTTGAAGTTAATAGAAGACTTTCCTGCCTGTCTGGCACGCATCTCCACAGGGATCTCCGTGATCTTCCATCCCTTTGCGAGGATAGAGACCGCGCTCTCCGGTTCCGGATAGTCGCTCGGATAATTGAACGCGAAATACTTGATCAGCTTATCGTCCACCATTCTGTAACCCGATGTCGGATCCGTGATGCGGGTTCCCGTAAGCATCTTGATGAGACGTGTAAAGTGCGTGATACCGATCCTTCTTACCGAGTTGGACTGGAAGCCCTTCTTCTCAATGAAGCGGGATCCGATGACCATGTTCACTTCACCCTTCTCGAGTTCCTCCAGCATGGCATTTAGATATTTCGCATCGTGCTGGCCATCGCCATCGAACTGAACGACTGTATCATATCCGTGATAATACGCATAACGGTAACCCGTCTGAACCGCGCCGCCAATACCAAGATTGACCGGAAGATCGACGAAATGAATATTGTTCCTACGAAGTACTTTTCGGGTTTCGTCCGAAGAACAGTCATTGATAACGATGTAATCGAAGCCTTTTGCGTGCTCAATAACATCCTTGACTGTGTCAACGATACATCCTTCTTCGTTATAAGCAGGAATAATGACTAGATTCTTTCCCATCCCTCAGATTGTCCCTTTGTCAATTATTTCTATTTACTTGAGACGTATTCTAACATATACACGTTCTTATTCCAACGTTTTTATGATTTTCTCCCCGCAAGGCTTCTCGATCAGATGGTAAAGAACTACCGCCAGTGCGAACGCTGTAACCGTTGAAAGCGTTGCGTTAAGAAGGAATGAGCGGCTCTCCAGATACTGTGAGAATACCTGCTGGATAGGGAAAGCTACGAGATACATCGCGTATGAATATGTGCCGAGTTTACCCAGCATATCCGGAAGCTGCTTCGGGGCAAAGACGATCGCACTGAGAAGATAAGGAAGTACCAGGATCATCGCCAGGCTTCCGCGTCCGAGAAGGACCATTGCCACACCTGCGAGAACAAAGATACAGATACGCTTCCAGTCAAAGACGATCTCATCTTTAAATACGAAGAAATCCACTCCGATGATGAAGGCGCACAGCGGACGGACATAGGCTCCATAAGTGAAGAAAGCCGGCTGATAGCCAAACAGGAAAAGCACTCCCAGAAGGAACGGGATGTTCAGGATCTTGAGGACCTTAGGCTCAAGAAGTTTCAGTTTGTAGCCGATCCCCAGTCCGATATAGCATCCGGTCTCCAGGATCATTGTCCAGAGCGCACCGTTTACCAGTGTCAGTTTACTTGTTTTGAAAACACCCGGCAGTGAATACCTCGGGATAAAAAGCAGGAACAGAAGATACATGTATGTTTCACGGTTCGTGAAGTAATCTTTCAGGCTGCAGGAAGTCACGATCGGTCCGAGAATGAATGCCGCCGCGAGAATTACGAAAGCAAACAGAGGATACAGGCGGGCGAAACGGCCGACCGCATACGACTTCATATCCTTCTTACGGAGCATGCTCTTCGTAACAAAGAATCCGCTGGAGAAAAGGAAGATAGCCACAGCAAATCCTCCCAGCCAGGAGCCGCCTTCACTTAAAAGACCATATGAATGATGATAGATTACCAGAACGGCAGCGAGGAACTTGATAAAGCTTAGATTGTTACTTTTCCCTTTGAATTCCGAAAGCTTATACATTATTATCTCCACAAAGCAATATGATTACCAAATAATATTGTTGGTTAAAACGCACACTATATGATAATACCATTTCGCGACTATAAATAATATAATACATTAATGTCAGCAAAAAAGTCACATCTGTATGGTCAGCAAACAAAGGAGTTCTGTTTTGCCGAAAAAGTCACTTACTCTGAACGCGTTTCTCAACATGGTGAAGACCGGTCTTCTGATCGCTTTTCAGTTGATCACCTTCCCGTATGCATCCCGTATCCTGTCAACGAACAACCTTGGCAAGGTCGATTATGCCTACTCCATCTCCACCTACTTCGCACTTTTCGCACAGCTGGGTGTCGTTCAGTATGCAGTCCGAGAAGGTGCCAAGATCAGAAACGACAAGTTGAAGATGCGTCAGTTCACAAGCGAGATATTTACGCTGAACCTCTTGAGCTCCTCCATTTCTTTCCTGCTGCTCGTCTTAAGTGCTCTGGCAGTTCCTAAGTTTCAGGATCACACTCTTCTGATCGTTATTTATGGTTTCAGCTTTGTCTTTACTACGCTGGGCATCGAGTGGATGAACACGATCTATGAAGACTTTCTCTATATCACCATTCGAAGCATCATCATCTATGCCATCTCTCTGGTAAGTATTTTCGTATTTGTCAGAAAGCCGGAAGATTACGTTATATACACGATCCTCATCGTGCTCCCGAACTTCTTCGTCTGTATCTCGAATCTGATTTACTGCCGCAAGTATGTACACTTTGGGATCACGCTGAAAAAGTCGGTCTTCCGTCACCTGAAACCGATCCTTGTCTTCTTTTCCAACACGCTTGCCATATCGATCTACATCAGCGCCGACTCGACCATGATCGGCTGGATGATCGGTACGTACTATAACGGCATCTATGCTGTCGCCGTAAAAGTCTACTCGACAGTCAAGACGATCCTCGGCGCCCTGTATGCTGTCACGATCCCACGACTGACTCGTGCGGTGGATAAGAATAACATGGATGAATACCGGACCATCCTGACGGACATCTGTTCCGCGATCACACTTCTGATCTTTCCTGCCGCTGCCGGACTGATCGCACTCGGACGGGAAGTTGTTCTGGTCGTTGCCGGTAATGAATATGTGGATGGAACAAGATCCCTGCAGATCTTAGCGGTAGCTCTGATCTTCGCTGTTTGGGCCGGCATTCTGGTCAACTGCATCAACATCCCGACCGGCCGCGAAAAGATCAGTCTTCGTGCGACCATCATTTCCGCCATAGCCAACATCGTTCTGAATCTGTACTTTATTCCCAATTTCCACCAGAACGGAGCCGCGATCACCACGCTGATCTCCGAGATCCTCGTATGCGTCATCTGCATTGTTTCTCTCGACGGTCTGAGTAAGTATCTGGATCTGAAAAAACTTGCCGGACAGTTACCCTATGCACTGGGCGGCGCTCTCTGGATCATCCTTTCGGGATTCGTAGTCAAGCAGATGTCTTTTACTCTCCTGCCTACTTTAGTGATTGTTATGGGAATTGGTGGTATCGGATACGCAGGGATCCTTATTCTCGGCAGAAACAAATATGCCCTGCGTTACATGGGCAAGCTCACCCACCGCAAGAATAACGGTTAAAGTGTATTTGAATCCTCAGACTTGGTATAGAACTTGTTGATCAGTTTCGCGATCGGCGAAGGCCAGAATTTGCGGAACATAATATAGTTCTCCTCAATTCTTGCGCCATCCTTGATGATCTCACTCGTCGTAGATTCTTCGTAAATACGGTGGCATACGAACGGCTTGGGAATGTATACGAAGCTTCCCTTTAAACGTGAGATCTTTTCCCATGCTTCCCAGTCCTCCGCACTGCGGAAATGATTCTCGAAGATCGGACGTTCTACTCTCTCCAGATCGAATGTTACCGCCGGACAGCAGATCGGATCACCGAAAGACAGGATCCTGCGTCTTACGAATTTGCTCGACCAGAATGCCTTGATCCTCAGAGGTCTCAGCATCAGTCTCTTGATCTTGAGCATCTTTACATCCGTTGTTTTTACACCGTTTCTGATCTCCGCATATTCAGAGAAACCGATCAGCGTCCTCTTCGTTTTTTTCATGACAGGAAGAAGTGTTTCGAGGTACTCCTTCTCATAGACATCATCCTGATGCGCTACAGTCGCGTATCGTGTCTCTACCTGCTCCAATCCGAAATTCCAGTCCTGCGTGATTCCGCCTTCACCATAATTCACGATGAGCGGGATATCATATTTCTTCATCATGTTGTCCAGAAATTCTGACGGAGTGTGCGTAACAGCGATGATCCTTGAAGGCAGCGTCTGCGATTTTAATGAGACGATACACTCTTCAAGGAATTCACTTTCCTTATACGCGCATATTACAAAAGTATGGTCATTTTCTATGTTCATTCTTTACTCCACCAGTCACGCAATCAATCTGCGATATGCCTTATACATCATAACGGATAAGAACACCCATCTGTTCTTCAGACACGAAGCCCACAAGGCTGTTTTCTTATCTCTTTTCCGTAGATTCTTTACAGCTTTCCCCGGTTCCTTCAGAAGCGGGAAAGAAGCATCCCGGAATTTCAGGATAGCGGCACGCTGTTCTTTGTATTTTACTTCGCCTTTTTTCAGATTCAGGATATTCATCACCAGGAAGAAATTATTCATGATGCTGATCAGGCTTTCGGTCTCATCCGTGTTCCAGCTGGAAAGGAGTCCGACTTCCGCGCATGTCACACGGATCGCGTCATCAATTCTTACCGGACGGTATACGGCCGATGTCGAAATACTGGAATCGTAGTTATGCAGATAGTATTCTTTATTGTTGAACACTACGCTTCCCGCAACTTTGAAAACATCAAGATTAAACATGTTGTCTTCATGGCCATAGCGGAAGCGCTCGTCAAATCTTATGTTATTGCGGCGGATCAGATCTGCGGAATACATTCCATCCCAAATATACATGGTCTTAACCGCGTCACGGAACGAACAATAATTCTTTACGAGATCATCACGGTCAAAGTAGACCACGCCATCTTTCATACCGGGTATCTTATCAAAGTTCTTCTCGTGAACCATCTTAAAGTCAGAATTATCATTCCATACTTTATTGACACGTCCGAACTTCACAACATCCGCGTCATACTTTTGAATGAGCGACAGATTGTCCTCTAAGTAGCCTTCCATATACTCATCATCATGATCCAGGAATGCCAGATACTTGCCGGTCGCATGCTCGATACCGTAGTTTCTCGCGCTGCAGATACCTCCGTTTTCTTTATGGAAGACTTTTATGCGGCTATCTGACTTACTCAATTCCTGACACAGCTTCAAGCTCTCATCCGGAGAACCGTCGTCCACCAGGACGATCTCGAAATCGGAAAAAGACTGGCGCAAAACACTGTCGACCGCATTCGCGATAAACTTCTCCGACTTATATACAGGAATGATCACGCTTACGGTAGGCATTATTTCTCGTCTCCAAAATCCAGTTTGTACGGAACATGATTATGTCTTTTTTCCTCCGGAGGAAGTGTCATAAAATCATCTCCGAAACGGAAGCGGATATACTTCTCGACATTCTTCTGGGAACCGATGACGGTATCCTCATAAGGGATCTTAACTGTCGGAAGCACGTCTTCCTTCGCCATGATACTCATACCCGGATTCGGATCGAACATGTACGCGACTCTCTTGGTATCGACATCTTTATACTTCAGCACATGCTTCATAGCCTTCTTGTAGAAGAACTTCGGTGAGACATGGAACAGACGGAGGAAGAAGTTTCCGATCTTTACACAGAAACGGATGAACTTCGCTTTAAAGCCGGTCTGATAGAGGACCGGATCATTGACACTTCTCAGGATCATCCACTTTCCCCAGAACCATGCCCAGAAGCACTGCTTCTTCATCTTCTTGTCATCGTCCGAAACGTTATCAAAACAATAAAGATCCAGGAAGATACCAAAATTGCACTTCAGATGTTTGAAGCTTTCTTCCAGGAACACTGTACCGTTTTTTACCCAGCGTGTCGTCATCAGCGGATATGTGTTATCCGATTCAAAATTCAGGACACTGTACTTGTCGCCATATTCAGTATTCGCAACACGAAGGAACTTCTCAAAATCCTCACGTACCATACCGATATCAATGTCGTCATCCCACGGAATAAATCCCTTGTGACGAACGCATCCGATTGTGGTTCCTCCTACAGCAAAATACTGGATCCCGTGTTTCTCGCACATCGCATCGAAGTCACGGAGCATATCCAGTTCCACCTTCTGGATCTTGTCCAGGGTCTCCTGATCGTACACCTTACTCATGTGTTTTCTTCCTTTCGGCGATAATATCCATAGTAAGCCGGATACCATCCTTCATATCTGTTTGTGGCACCCATCCGAGTTTTCTTAATTTCTCTGAATAAAGAACTGCTGTCTTCACGCGGTTAAATCCCTGTGCTTCCGTCTGATTGGGAATATCGAAGACAACTTTCTGTTTCCCGTATTCGGCAGCGATCTCCGCAATCTCTCTGATTGAAATATCACATGCTTCGTTCGAGATATTATATGCTCCGCCGTTTTCGCCCTTAAGAAGTACAAAGAGCAGCGCCGTCGCCGCGTCAAAAGCATAGCACATGGTCCTTCTTCCGGATCCGTCACTCTTAAGAACGATATCTCTTCCTTCCGACGCATCCCGGATAAAAGCAGTTGCCGCTCTCGTATCACTGTCGATCATGGTCGGGCCATAGACATGACAGGGGCGTACGATAACGACATCTGATCCGTATTCTTTGATATAGGACTGGCAAAGAACTTCTGCCGCTCGCTTCGAGGAAGGATAGCAGGAGCGGGCATCCGAATAATCTACGTATCCGCAATAGTCTTCATTAAAGCCATCGTGAGTATCATCAAGTTTGCCGTACATCTCACCTGAAGAAACATACAGTATTCTCTTCGTCTGATGTTCTTTTCCATACTTAAGGAGATTCAGCATACCGATGAAATTCGACTGCATTACCTCTGCCGGTCTGGTCGCATACGCGATCGGGTTCGCATCACTGGCGGAGTGAATAATGTAATCCGCCTGCGCAGGCTCGCTCAGTTCATCACAGATATCATGTTCCATGAAAATGACCCGCGGGTCATCTTTACAATATGCATATCTGTCACAGAGGGACTTCATCTTTCTGCTCATCAGATACAGTTTCAGGTCGATGCCCTGAGTATCGCTGATACGGAGCAGCACATCCGCCACGGCAGATCCGATCATTCCTGTGGATCCCGCAATGATGAATGATTTGTTTTCAAACTGACGGAAGTCAAGACTCGCGGCGTTGATCGCCCTGTCCAGCTCCTCTATGTACGTTTCCGTTCTATACAAGATAGTTCACCTTCATTACGCTGTTTCTATACTTTTACTCTTCGAGGTTTCCAAAGATGATCTTCTTAAACTCTTCCGATTCCAGTATGCAGGTCAGAAATTTGGTTCTTGTGATCTCTTCACGCTCCATCATGCCTACCCAGTAATCAATGCTGGATGTATCTGCATCTTTACGGTAGAAAGCTTTATAAGTCCTCTGCACCAGATCTTCCAGCGGATATGCCCAGAAATCGTCACTTACATCTGTAAACATAACATGGATGATATCGTATTCATCGAGATCTTTTTCCTTGATCTTGTTTACAAAAAACTGCACCTGGTCTCTCGTTGCTCTAGCATTATCAAACATGATCTCATACCAGGAGAAGACCATCTTAACAAGTCTCTCGTTCGCCGGATCATCACATACCGGATCATCGATCAGGATCCTGAATTTGATAAAGCAGTCCCCATCATAATCACCTACACCATAGACTCTGGCAAAAGCAGTTCCGGGGAACATATTCTGATAATACTGGACTTCATAGTCTTCGCCTTCTTTCAGGATCTTTTTGCCAAGAGCGACCTGAAGTTCAGGCTCGACATAATCACCTGTGTAAGCGACCGTCTCGTCGGGGATAGTCACTACAGCAGAATCAAGCGCATTCGTCTTGTGGTACGTCATCTTTTTCCACGGATACTTGGAAACAAATGCAACCATCAGAATGATCAACGCTGCAATTGCGAGGCTGATCCACATTGTCTTTTTCTTATTGTTTGTCTGCTTCGTCATATCGTTATCCTCAAAATGATCATGTTATAGATGAGATGCATCTCGAAGAAAACTGCTACTCCCAGTGCGATCTTCCGTACCATTTCCGGCTTGATCTTCAGCTTGATCCTTCCGCCGAAAAGCACATAACTTGTCGGAAGCAGGATCGGCAGATAATAACGTGCCTGAACGCCATGAATGACTGTGCTTCCTACTGTTGTAAAGCTCAGATAGAGTGCAGTCCAGATCAGTCCGACGACAACAAAGATGATGAGTCCGGATGTGATCCTCTGCTTCTTGGTGTATACAAACGGGTTCTCTTCATCGTTATAGAAGAAAAGAAGGAGCAGTAACGGTATCAGGAGCATGACCCATTTATCAAGCGCCACTCCGTATCTGGCAAGATTCAGCAGCATGAGGTTCGGGAACGCGAAGTGATCATATGCCTCACTGCCCATATTGCGGAAGTTATTGAATCCGAAGATATTCTCAATATAGATCCTGAACGCCTGTATCGGGTTGTGTGCCATAGACATGACCTGCTTGACGGCTCCGGTATCTCCGCCTCGGGAATCTCCACCGAAATCCGTGTTTCCGGAGATCGTGTTCACCAGCGTCGGAAGTACGAACGTACTCATGACAGCAAGTGCCGCCAGTATCATAGCGCCATAAAAGAGAACTCGTTCCTTCCTGCCGTTAAACTTGGACTTCGGAATAAGGAACAGGAACAGCAGAAGCGGAATGTAAATTGCTTTAGAAGCCGAACCCATAATGATAAGGAAGATCGCCCAGATCAGGTTCGGACGGTTCAGCGGCTCGTTCGGTGTTTCTATCTCGTTGGCGATCAGAACCATGCCCAGCGTGATCATGCAGTAAACAAAACCATCATACGTAAGCATACTTCCCTGGAACAGTACAGTCGGAAGAAGAGAGATAACAGCAATAAACAGCTTTCTCGATTTGCTTAAGTGGATCGCAAGAGCAATGGTGATCGTAAACAGGAAGAGGTTGGCAAACTTCGCCAGTTCATATGTGGTAACGAAAGGCAGGTTCAGAGAATGACCTATCTTCATTACAGAAGCCATAGGGATATACGCAATGGTAGTGAATCTCACGATGCTGTAACCGCGGTCACTCTGATACCAGTCTTCCTTGTCGGTCTCATTCATCTCGTTTTCTGCCGCTTTCTTCGCGTACGTGTTGTTATACAGCGGCCAATCCTGTTTCCACTGTCTCCACGCTGCTTCTGACCAGTCGACATCATCAACGGATGACATCTGATATACATTTACGAAGTGCATCTGTTCATCCCAGGTAGATATCCTCGCGCCCGTCGACATGATCATGACAGATCCGAAACCGAGGGATGCCATGACAAAGAACAAAACAATATGCTTTTTAACATCTTTAACGACGACCAGCGTCGTAAACAGCATAGCCGTAACGAACATCAGGGTGAACCTGTATGCATTGAAGGCCGGCTTTGTTTCTTCCATGACCTTCGTGATCTTGGAGTCTTCCTTCTGACCGGAAATCAGGATCTCATACGAGGTGACCTTCAGGCGGATAGGAATGTATACTTCCGACTGGTTTTCGTAAAAGGTCTGGGAATATGAGAAAGGATACTCCTTACCAAATTCATTCACATAGGTACCTTGGGCTACAACAGTGGAGTCGTTTTTTACATGTCCGAAAATATGGATGAACTCAACATAACGAGCCGAACCGACATCCAGAGAAAAACCGCCTTCTTCTCTTTCTTCCATGTACGGTGTGACATTCCTGTCTGCGCGGGATCTCAGCAAGCGCGTATTAAACAGCACTTCTCCGATCGATGCCACGACAACTGCGACCAGAAGAATGATCGCGATCTTTTTGATGTTAATCTTATTCTCTCGTAGCATGCTTATCCCCCAACAGCAAGACTGCACCCTCAACAAATACGAAAGCCATGATCAGGAAGATCATTCCTGCAGTCTTATCATTTCCGATGACTATGATCCTGTAAAGAAGTACACAGTCATCCAGCATCGCACCCTGCTCCAGAACTAACGAGTCTTTTTCCTCATCCTCGTTATACTCGTATCCGTAAAACGCGACGACTACATTTTCCGGTGTATCCGCCAGCGCGAAGAAGACCTCAAGAGTCTCTCCCTTTTCGAAATTCCCGGCATCGATCGGGAAATGATTCTCGACGATTTTGGCAGAATCCAGAATGATCTCATTAAGCTTTACGGAATTAGAAGTAACGGTTTCTCCCTTTTCGTTTGTGATCGAGTAAACGAGTCTGCACTCATCCGGAAGATCACAGTGCATTTGCGGGACTCCGTCTATGAAAGCATGCATATATAATGAAATGCCGTACACCTGAGCGGATTCCTTGAAAGGAAAACTGAACGACATAACTGAATCTGTTTCAAGGGTCACCACGCGCACCAGACGGTTCAGGTTCGCAGTGTTCGAGTTGCTTGTTCCGGAAGCCAGAACAGATTCAGGACGAAGGAAAAGAGCGACTGCCATCAGCATCGAAAGAACTGCCGCAGCAATCATGACTATCCCCCACTTATTGATCTTACCACCCATCCTCTACTATCCTCTCAGCGATTTACTTCAGCCAGTTTTCCTTCTTGGTATGCAGAAGTGCTTCGAATATGCGGAGATCATCTGTTGTTGTGATCTTGATATTCTCTTCTGAACCCTTGGAAAAGTAAACTCTCTCACCAAGCAACTGCATAAGATTGCAGGAAGCGGCTGTACTGGTAATACCCTGTTTCTCCGCTTCTTCATGAGCCCACAGAAGTTTGCCCAGGGTATAAGTATGCGGAGTCTGTGTACGGAAAAGCTGTTCTCTCGGGATAGAAACGGTAGATGAAACACCGTCATCATCACTTCTGAAAACAGCTTCTACGCAAGGAATAGCAGCTACTGCGCTCTGATATTTACTGAAAGTCGCAAGACTGTTGGAAATGATCTCACTGGAGATCATCGGACGGTTACCGTCGTGAACAAGTACGACATCGTCCATGGAAATATGATTCTTCAGTTCGTTGAGGCCCTTCTTGATAGATTCCTGGCCGGTCTCTCCGCCCTCAACTACCCACTGGAGTTTCGTGATATTGAACTGCTTGGCATATGCCTTAACTACTTCGATCCAGGAAGGAAGTGTGATCACAATAATGGCATCAATGCTGGGATGATTCTGGAAAGCATCCATGGTGTGAATAATGATCGGTTTATTGTCTACATGTATAAACTGCTTCGGAATATCCTGTCCCATACGGGTGCCTGTTCCGGCAGCGGTCAGCAATGCTACATTCATACTCAATTTCCCCTAAACGAATAACCAGTATCCTGATGAAATACTTTTTTATCATTATAAATACTACAATGTGACGCTCTTTTTTTCAAGCAGGCCCTTCATCATCCTTTGACGTTGTAAGTGCTCATAATTCGATGTTTCCGCCATTCTTTGTGCATATTGGTCAAAAGATTAGCGCAAAATGAAAATCATTTCATTCATTCTCATAATTCTATGTTAATATATTTCTATAGATATTCGGAGAAAGCAGGTACATCACCTATGCCTCTACCTCTACGATCGTTACACGCTTTTGCCGGAGGCGTTCATCCTCTCGGCAATAAGAATACTGACGTTCTGCCGTCCATTCATCTTCACGGTTTTAAAGAAGTAGAACTGCTGATGCAGCAGCATATCGGACCACCCTGTACATGTGTGGTCAAACCCGGAGATCATGTAGATGTTGGAACTATGGTCGGGCGCGCCGATAAGCCCATGTCCGTACCGATCCACTCCAGTATTTCCGGAACAGTCAAAGAAGTTCACTACGTCGTCTCCGCCAACGGTACACCGGTCGAGGCAGTACGCATCGAGTCAGATTTCCAGCATACGATCAACCCCTTCTGCAAACCGCCGAAGGTCGAATCGTTCGAAGACTTTATCCAGATGATCCGTGACTCCGGCCTGGTCGGATTAGGCGGCGCTGCTTTTCCCACATATATCAAACTGAATCCTCCGAAGAATAAGATGCCGGATACGCTGATCGTCAATGCGGCAGAGTGTGAGCCGTATATCACGGCGGACTACCGTCAGATCTGCGAGCATCCGGACGATATTATCGATGGTATCCTCGAGGTCATGAAGTGGCTCGAGATCCCGAAGACGATCATCGGCGTCGAGGATAACAAACCTCTCGTTACACGTATCTTTTCGCACGAGATCAAGAAGCGTGTCTATAAGACCGGTAAGCATCCGGATATCGAAGTAAGGACACTGAAGACCATCTATCCGCAGGGCGCGGAAAAGATGCTGATCTATACTCTCACAGGACGTAAAGTCCCGCCGGGAAAACTCCCGATCGATGTGCACACTCTTGTTATGAATGTCAGTACGCTCCGTTTCATCGGACTGTATCTGAAAGAAGGCGTGCCGCTGACAAGAAAGCGTATGACGCTCGATGGTTCTGCCCTGAATACACCGGGTAACTTCATCGTGCCGATCGGCGCACGTATCGAGAACATTATCGAGGCGGCCGGCGGTACCCGTGAGGAGCCGAAGAAGATCATCATGGGCGGCGCAATGATGGGTGTCGCTCTTGACCGTATCGATCACGGTATCATCAAGGCCAACAACGCGATCCTTGTTTTCGGATCGGAAGAGACAACTCTTCCTCCGGAATCGCCATGCATCCGCTGCGCGAGATGCGTCGCTTCCTGCCCGATGGACCTGATCCCCTGCGGTATCGATAAGGCAACAAGACTCCGTGATCCGGAGATGCTCGAGAAATATCACGTTATGGACTGCATCGAGTGCGGCTGCTGTACATATGCCTGCCCGTCGAAGCGCTTCCTCACACAGAGCATCAAGAACGGAAAAGTCATGGTACGTGCCGAGCGTGCCCGTATTAAGAAGGAGCAGGAGCTCCTCGCTGCATCCGAGAACAAAGGAGGGCCTGCTTCCTAATGAAACTGCAAGTCTCGCATTCCCCGCACGTCCGGGATAAGGCGACTACCCAATCGATCATGCGCGATGTCATCATTGCGCTCCTGCCGGCCACCTTTGCGGGCTGGTACTACTTCGGTATCCGCGCGGTACTGATCACTCTGATCTCTGTCGCGTCATGTGTGCTTTTCGAGTATATCTGCCGGAAGGTCATGAAGAGAAACAACACGATCTACGATCTGTCCGCAGTCGTTACCGGTCTTCTCCTTGCCATGAACCTTCCCGTATCCCTTCCGCCTTACATGGTCGTCATCGGCGCCGCGTTCGCGATCGTTGTCGTCAAGCAGATGTTCGGCGGACTCGGTAACAACTTCGTCAACCCGGCGATCGCCGCGCGTATCTTCCTCGTCATTGCCTTCCCGAAAGCAATGACCTGCTGGACAGTCCGTACCGGTTCCTGGTTCAGCTTCAAGACAGTCGACGCCGTATCTTCGGCTACACCTCTTACCAAGATCAATACACCTGAGGCTCCGTCTTTCTGGAATCTCTTTATCGGAGATAAGGCCGGATGTATCGGTGAAGTATGTATCGCAGCGCTTCTGATCGGTGCGCTCTACCTGATCCTGCGCCACGTCATCCGCATCTGGATCCCGCTGGCCTATGTCGGTACATTCTTCGTTCTGTCTTTCCTCTTCGGACACAATAACGTATTTAATTTCTCGGGAGATCTTTCCTGCCTTTGCGGCTGGAGCAACCTCTTCCACGAGAGCGTATATATGCTCCTGTCGGGCGGTCTCATTCTCGGTGCTTTCTTCATGGCGACCGACTATGTCACCTCGCCACTGACGACCAAGGGTAAGATTGTCTTCGGTGTCGGATGCGGCATCCTGACATTCCTTATCCGTTACTACGGCAACATGGCAGAAGGTGTTTCCTTCTCCATCATTCTGATGAATATCCTGACTCCGCATATCGATGACTGGACGATGGGCAAACCATTCGGGGAGGTGAAGGAAAGTGCAAAAGTTTAAGTTCAAAGACCTTCTCCCTGCCCTGATCCTGGCGCTCATCTGCGGCATCTGCGTATTCCTTCTGGCAGGCACCTATTCCCTGACACGTGGCGAGATCGAGAAGCAGGAAGAAGCTTCTGCGCAGGAGCGTAAACTGACGATCTTCCCCGATGCGGATTCCTTCGAGGACCTTGAGTACTCCGCTGAGATCAAGAGTGAACTTCAGGCCAAAGGCATCGAGCCGGATGAAGTCTTCGTCGCTAAGGCGAAAGACGGATCTGTCCTCGGATATATCTTCGTCACTTCCGGATTCGGTTACGCCGGAAATATCGAGACTACAACGGGCATTGGTGCCGACGGTAAGATCGTAATGGTCATCGCGACCGCCGCTTCCGACACACCGAAGCTCGGTAAAGAAGTCGAAGGACGTCCGTTCCTCGACGGATTTACAGGTCTGGGCACAGACTCCGAGATCGTCCTCAATCAGGACGTAGCCGCGGTATCCGGTGCCACGATCTCTTCCCGTGCAGCGACAGGCTGTATCAACCGTGCACGTGAAGCCTACCAGTTATTCAAAGAAAGGGGGCTGATCGGATGAGTGAGAATAAGATGAAAGATGCCGCTTACCGTTCTCCGGATGAACGTCAGGCGGAAAAGAACAGCAAGTACACTCCGAAGTCGATCTTCCTCAATGGTGTCCTCTATGAGAACCCGGCGCTGCGACTGGTCCTCGGTACCTGTCCGCTCCTCGCCGTGACCATCTCCGCGAAGTCCTCGCTTTACATGGGCATAGCAGTGCTTTTCGTACTGACGGCATCGGAAGCGATCATTTCCCTCCTTAGAAACGTGATCCCGAACAAGGTCAGGATCCCGGCGTTCATCACCATCATCGCGACGTTCGTTACGATCGTGCAGATGCTGATCTCCGCCTACTTCCCTGCCCTCAA
>DBYF01000077.1:58499-60512 GCA_002310155.1 Mageeibacillus sp. UBA1193
CAGAAGGTCCTGCCGAGTATCCTCGACGGTATCTCGATGGGCGTCGGTTTCACGCTCGCACTTCTCATGATGGGCTCCATCAGAGAGATCCTGGGATGCGGCACATTCTTCGACCTGAAGCTCCCGCTCTTCGGAGACGTGATCGAACCGATGATGTTCTTCATGCTCCCGCCGGGAGGATTCTTCGTATTCGGTATCTGCATCTGCATCGTCCAGGCTGTGATGAAGAAGCAGGAAAAGCACGCATCGGCCAAGTCCTCCACACCTTGCGGTGTCGCGGGCGATAAGTCCGACTGCCTGTCCTGCGGCGGNNTGCAGTCTCTGCAAGGGAAAGGAGGAGTAATACATGGCTAGAGAATTTCTGATCATTATCTTCTCCGCGATCCTCGTCGACAACTTCGTACTTTCGAAGTTCATGGGTATCTGTTCTTTCCTCGGAGTATCTAAGAACCTTAAGACCGCGATGGGTATGTCCGGTGCGGTCGTCTGCGTCATGCTGGTCGCCTCCGCGATCACATGGCCGATCCAGCACCTGCTTCTGAACCCTCTTAAGCTCGGTTACCTGCAGACGCTGGTCTTTATCCTCGTTATCGCAGCTCTCGTTCAGATGATCGAGATGATCATGAAGAAGTCCATGCCTCCGCTTCACAAAGCACTGGGCATCTATCTCCCCCTGATCACCACGAACTGCGCCGTTCTCGGTGTTACGATCCTGAACATCAACTCTAACTACACCTTCGCAGAATCCATGGTCAACGCGCTGGGTGCCGGCATCGGCTTTACCCTCTCGCTGTTCCTCTTCTCGGGTGTACGTTCGAGGATCGATAAGGCGGATGTACCGGAATCCCTCAAGGGTCTTCCGATCACCTTGATCTCCGCCTCCCTGGTCGCTGTCTCCTTCCTGGGCTTCAAGGGCCTGGTAGAGAATCTGTTCGGAGGTTAATGATATGACAAGTATACTCATTCCTACCGGCATCATGTTAGGGATCGCGCTGGTCCTTGGTATCCTGATCGTTATTATCTCCCGTGTCTTCGCTGTCGAAAAGAACGAGACCAAGGAGAAGATCCTGGAAGCGCTTCCGGGTGCGAACTGTGGCGGCTGCGGCTTTGCCGGATGCGAAGGCTATGCCGACTATCTTTCCAAGAACGGACCCAATACCGGTCTTTGCGCCGTTGGTGGTGCGGACTGTGCTCGTGAGATCGCGTCTATTCTCGGCGTCGCCGCGGCGATCCCGGAAAAGAAGATCGCGGTACTCCGCTGTCAGGGCACATGCGAGCAGACCGGCAAGCGATATGTTTATCTCGGCACCAGTTCCTGCCATGCGGCCTCGGGTCTCCTCGGCGGACCGAACCAGTGCACTTTCGGCTGTCTCGGCTTCGGTGACTGTATTAACGTCTGTGCTTTTGGTGCGTTAAAACTGAAAGACGGCATCGTCTCTGTCGACCGTGCCCTCTGCCACGGATGCGGCCAGTGCGTCAAGGTATGTCCGAAGCATCTTCTTGAACTCATGCCGGTTTCCGCGACGGTTGCCGTACGCTGCCAGAACGAGTGGCCTGGAGCCAGGACCAGAAAGAACTGTACCATCGGCTGCATTGGCTGCCAGAAGTGCGTACGTTCCTGCCCGCAGCAGGCGATCTCCATGAGAGAGTCCCTGGCGGTCATCGACCAGAGCAAATGCATCCATTGTGATGCCTGTGTCAACGGCTGTCCGACCCACGCGATCGCTTTCCTCCGCGAGGATCTGAAGCTCGCCGCAGAGAAGGCGAAGCAGGAAACCGCGGAAAAAGCATAAAATCAATTAGAATCTCTTGCACTGGAAGAATAATTGTGTTATCATCTTATCTGCGCGTAATTTAGGTCGCGTATTTATAGCACATAGGAGGTGTTTACATGGCAAAGTGTGAGATCTGTCAGAAAGATACTCATTTCGGCAGAAAAATCAGCATCACGCGTTCACAGGTTTCCCGTCGTGCGTTGACACAGCAGCAGCCGAACGTTCGTAACGTTAAGGT
>DBYF01000077.1:60629-72562 GCA_002310155.1 Mageeibacillus sp. UBA1193
AGCGGGTTTTTTCATGTCAGATCACTATTCTCCATGCGAATCACCAAAACAGTCACTATTTCCCTCTCTCCAGTGACTATTTCGTGGGAATTGGCCGTTTTCCACCAAAATCGTCACCAGATGAGCACATCTAGTGACTGTTTCGTGGGAATATACTAGTAGGCTCACGCAAGCTGATTGTTTATCGATATAATAGAGGTATCTTTTTCTAAGGAGATCACACATGAAAAATCCTGTTATTGAGACTGAAAGACTGATCCTGCGGCCGCTGACGATGGACGATGCGCAGACGGCATTTGACAGCTGGGCATCTGACCCGGAAGTGGCGAAGTATATGCGCTACTATGCGCACAAGAGTGTCGAGACGACGAAAGAATGGCTCAAGAGCGTGGTCGCCAATGAGAACAGCGACACGGATTTTGACTGGGGATTCGTCCTGAAGGAGACCGGCGAACTCATCGGTTCCGGCGGAATCTACTACGATGACGAGGACGGCATGTTCGAGATCGGCTATAACTTCGCCCATGCGCATTGGGGCAAGGGTCTTGCCACCGAGGCCGCGCGAGCGATGCTCGACTTTGGAAGAAACACCCTGCACCAGACGCAGTTCCGCGGCCGTCACAATATCAGAAACACCGCTTCCGGCAATGTCATGAAGAAGCTGGGCTTCGTCTACGAGGGCGAATGCATTGACCATATGCTCGAAGACGGCGCCGAGAGGACCGTCTCCATGTACCGCTTAAGTACTCCCGGCAAGCCGGAAAACTTCAAGCTTCATAACGGCATCGAGATCCCGCCGGTCGGATTCGGCACTTACAAGTCTACTCTTACCGATGGAAAAGCACCAATCCTCAAGGCGCTTGAGCTCGGCTATCGTTACCTCGATACCGCGTCTTTCTATAAGAACGAAGAAGTCATCGGCGAGGCGCTTTCCGAGTGCGGAATTCCTCGTGAAGAGATCTTCCTCGCGACCAAGATGTGGCCGACCGAGATGGGCTACGAAGAAACGAAGGAAGCCTTCGCGCGCTCCTGCGAGAAGCTTCGCACCGATTATATCGATCTGTACCTGATCCACTGGCCGAAGCTGAATCCCCAGGATCTGCAGTGGAGACAGAAGATCCGTGATACATGGAGAGCCATGGAAGAACTCTATAAAGAGGGCAAATGCCGCGCGATCGGTGTCTGCAACTTCCAGCCGCATCACCTCCAGGTGATCCTCGATAACTGCGAGATCGTTCCTATGGTCGACCAGCTCGAACTGCACGTCGGATATCTGCAGCAGTATACTCTCGATTTTTGTCGTGAACACGGCATAATTCCGCAAGCATGGAGTCCTCTCGGACGCATGTATTTTTCCGAGGAACCGTGCCTTCAGAAGATGGCAAAACAGTACGGCCGTCCTGTATCCCAGCTGCTTCTCCGATTTCTCAACCAGTCTGGAATACAGATCATCCCGAAGACGACACACGAAGAGCGCATGAAGGAAAACATGGATATTTTCGGATTCACGATCAACGAAGAGGATATGCATTTCTTGTCCGTTCTCCCGCAGATCTTCTTCTCAAAAGAATTCCCAGACTGGGCTACCCGAGGCTGATTATTTAGTATAATAGAAGCATAGGACGGCAAGGGGGTAGGATGCATGTTCTCTGCTTTTAAGCATACTTCGAATAAAAGTCTGAAGATCATTATTGTCGGATGCGGGAAAGTCGGTCACACACTGACCGAGCAGCTGAGCAAAGAAGGAAACAATATCACTGTCATCGAGAAGAATCCGACTGTTGTCGGCGATATCGATACCCAGTTCGACATCATCACTATTCACGGAAACGGTGCCAGCTACAGCACCCTGAAAGAAGCAGGCGTTGAAGACGCTGATCTTTTCATCGCCGTTACCGGATCCGACGAACTGAACCTCCTGTGCTGCACGATCGCCAAGCAGTTCAGCAAATGTGCCGCGATCGCCCGAGTCCGCACCCCTGACTACAGTAGAGAAGTCGGCTATCTCCGTGATAAGCTTGGTCTGGCCATGATCATCAACCCGGAACTGGAATCTGCCAGAGAGATGGCGCGTATCCTCTATCTTCCTACCGCGCTTCAGGTCAACACCTTCGCACATGGTCAGGCTGAGATGATCAAGTTTAAGATACCCGAGGGAAACGTCCTCGATGACATGACTGTCGCCAATCTCGGCAAGCATATCACACATAACATCCTGATCTGCGGTGTCGAGAGAGCCGGCGAAGTATATATCCCGTCCGGTGCTTTTACATTAAAGGCAGACGATATCCTGTATTTCGCGGCGACCCGTGAGGAAGCCAGAAAGTTCTTAAAGAACATCGGTATCTTCACCAAGCAGGTCCGAAATGCCATGATCGTCGGAGGCGGTCTTTCCGCATACTATCTTGCCAACGAACTTCTGCACACCGGTATCGATGTGCATATCCTTGAGGCTTCTCTGGACCGCTGTAATGAACTGTCCACACTCCTTCCGGACGCGGTGATCATCAACTCGGATGCCACGACCCAGGAAGGACTTCTGGCTGCCGGTCTTAAAGATATGGAGGCATTCGTTCCGCTGACCGGTATCGATGAAGAGAATATCCTGCTGACGCTTTTCGCTAAGAAGAACTCGAAGGCGAAGGTCATCACGAAGGTCAACCGTATCCACTTCACCGACGTCATCGCGGATCTGGATCTCGGTTCCGTCGTCTATCCGAAACTGATCACCTCCGAGGCGATCATCGCATACGCCCGAGCGCTCCGTGCGTCAAGAAGCTCGGAGATCGAGACTCTGTATCACATCTTCGATTCACGTGCCGAAGCGATCGAGTTCAAGATCAAGGAAGTGTCTCCTGTTGTTGGAAAAGCACTGAAGGACCTTTCTCTGAAGAAGGACCTCCTGATCGCGTTTATCAACCGTAAGGGAAAGATCATCATCCCATCCGGTGCTGATACGATCGAAGTCGGCGACTCTGTCATGATCGTTACCACACATACCGGACTCAACGAGATCCGCGATATCTTGAAGTAAGGAGATCCCGCAGATATGAATGGCTCGATGATCTTCTACATTCTCGGTCACGTTCTTCGTATCGAAGGAGTATTCATGCTTCTTCCTGCCCTGACAGGTCTGATCTACAGAGAGAGTAACGGACTTTACTTCCTGTACATGGCCATCGGGCTCTTTTTTCTCGGATTCCTTCTTTCGTATAAGAAGCCGAAAAACACGACGATCTACCTGAAAGAAGGATGTGTCATCACCGCGCTCTCATGGATCTTCATGAGCTTTTTCGGCGCACTGCCGTTCTTCCTTACCGGGGAGATCCCTTCCCTTCTGGATGCAGTATTTGAGACTGTGTCAGGCTTTACGACGACCGGCGCGAGTATCCTTCCCGATCCGGAAGCACTCTGTCACGCGACACAGTTCTGGCGGTGCTTTACCCACTGGATCGGCGGCATGGGCGTACTCGTCTTCCTTCTGGCGATCATCCCGATGAGCGGAGGATCCAACATCAACTTGATGCGTGCAGAGAGCCCCGGCCCTTCTGTCGGAAAACTCGTTCCGAAGATGCGTCAGACTGCAGGCCTTCTCTATCTGATCTATTTCTTCCTGACCTCACTGGAAGTGCTTTTCCTGGTCATCGGAAAAATGCCTGTATTCGACAGTATCTGCACATCGTTCGCGACAGCCGGCACCGGCGGATTCGGAGTATACCATGACTCCATGGCGAGCCAGACGGCTTACCTGCAGTGGGTCGTCACGATCTTCATGATCCTGTTCGGCATTAACTTCAACTTCTATTTCTTCCTTCTGTACCGCCACTTCAAGAAGGCCTTTAAGATGAGCGAGGTCCGCGCGTACCTTGCGATCATCGTCGCCTCTGTTACGATCATCACGGTCAATACGATCAATATCTTCGGAAACGTCTTAACCAGCGTCCGTCATTCTGCTTTCCAGGTCGCGTCCATCATGACCACGACCGGATTTGCCTCCCACGACTTCGACATGTGGCCGGAGCCCAGCAAGGTCATTCTGGTCATCCTGATGTTCATCGGAGCCTGCGCAGGCAGTACCGGCGGTGGTATCAAAGTCTCCCGTTTCATCATCCTCAATAAGTCGATCCGGAAAGAAATGAAATCCTACGTGCATCCGAAGTCCGTCAGTAAGCTCTCCATGGACGGAAGCCCGATCGAGCATGATGTCGTCCGTTCCGTCAACGTCTTCTTCATCACGTTCATGATCCTCTTCACCGCGTCCGTGTTCTTCGTAGCGTTCGATAATAAGGGTCTGATCACTTCGTTCTCTGCCGTCGCGGCTACGATCAACAACATCGGCCCGGGCCTCCATCTCGTAGGTCCGACCCAGAACTATGCGGGCTTCTCGAACTTCGCCAAGATCGTTCTTTCCTTCGATATGCTCGCCGGAAGACTCGAACTCTTCCCTCTACTGATGCTCTTCCATCCGAAAATGTATTTTAGTAAGCCGATCTTTTCACACAAAGCAAATTAAAGGAGGTAACTTATGGGACTATTAGACAGATTTTTAGGTGATGTTGCCAGGAAGAACCTGCGTGACGCCATCGACAACATGACCAACCGGAATTCCGATCCGCCGGTACCGACCGCACCGCTGCCGCCGCAGCAGAGCAGCCAGACAATTCCACAGAACTATGTTCCGGACCTGGACATCGAACAGAAGCTCGATAAGATCCTGGCTTCCGAGTTTCCTGCTTACGGATTCGGGAAGGAAGTTCCTCCGACAACGATGGGGGCCGTGGGTGCGAACATGATGCCATACACTTATGTGGTTTACATGAACGGTCAGCCGAAACTGTTCATCATACGCTGCTGGAGCAATACATGTGCATCCAGAGGATACCGCTTCTCCAAGGAGTTTGCGGCAAGTCAGGGAATCCCTCTGATCAACTTCCTGGAAAGCCTCCCGAACGAGGAAAGTTACATCATTAATCGCCTACACCAGTATCTCTGATGTACAATAGATAGAAAGAAGAGAAATGCGACTATCGCGCCTGCGGTGGATCAAGCCCTGCCATGAAGATCCCGGAAGTATTCCGGGACGGTCTTGCAGGCGGCCGGCACGGGTACAGATCCGGTAACACAAGCAATGCTTGTTTCAAAGCTGTTTCTCTTCTTTTTATTTGCCCGGAAAGGACCCGCGAACTGACATGACATCTATTCTGGACCGTCTCACCGACCCGATGACCTGGGATGAATTCCTGAATTACAGACTCTCGAACCACTATCTTTCGAAGAAAGAGAAAGAGCAGTTTGTTTCCTATGTGCAGGAGAAGCGCTACTGTCCCATCGCGCAATCCATCGCATCCGGGACCTACAGTCTCGGGCTTCCGGAGAAAAAGGTCATCAATAAGAGCGGCACCGCCAAGAAGCGCATCGTCTATACCTTTTCCGAAGACGAGAACATGTACCTCAAGTGTCTGGGCTATCTTCTCTACCGCTACGACGACCGCCTTTCCGACCGGTGCTATTCCTTCCGCCGCACAAGATCCGCGAGAAATGCCATCTTCGACATCCTCTCCCAGGACGGGCGTGACTTCCTCTTCTGTTTCAAGGCTGACATCTCTAACTACTTTAACTCCATCCCGGAAGACCGCCTGATCTCCGTTCTCGAGGATCTGATCGACGACGATCCGGAGCTTCTGTGGTTTCTCAAGGAATTCCTTTCCTGCGGGAAAAGCACTTCTGCCGACGGACAAGTGCTACTTGAGCATCGCGGGGCGATGGCCGGAACTCCGGTTTCTCCGTTCTTCGCCAATGTCTATCTCCTTTCGATGGACCGGTATTTCGAGAGCATCGGATCTTCGTACTTCCGTTACTCCGACGACATTCTGATCTTCGCGAGGTCCAGAGAAGAGCTCGACGCGCGGATCTCTGATTTCTATTCCCATATTGAGGAAAAAGGGCTTTCCGTCAATCCGAAGAAGGTCACGATAAGTACTCCGGGAGAACCCTGGGAATTCCTGGGATTCAGTTATAAAGACGGGGAAGTAGATATCTCCGAGGTAACGAAGGATAAGCTCAAGGGAAAGATCCGAAGAAAAGCGAAGGCACTTCTGCGGTGGAAGACGAAGACCGGCGCTGATTATGAGCGCGCGGGACGTGCATTGATCCGTACGTTCAACAGAAAATTCTATAACGAGAAGAACGATGATCTGTTTACCTGGAGCCGCTGGTTCTTCCCTGTGATCACGACCGATAAGAGCCTTCACGAACTGGATATGTATCTTCTGGAATACGTGCGCTATCTCGACTCGGGACGCCATTACAAGGGCAATTACCGGATCTCATACGATGACATTAAGAAGATGGGCTATAGAAGTCTGAAGCACGAGTACTATATCTCCCGTGCGAAAGAGGAAGCCTGATCGCTTAGGAGAAGATACGGCGCACGGTGATGATGCGCTTGACCAGATCCGAGTCCGCGTTGAACTTACAGAGCTTGATCGATGTTCCTGTCGAAGCACGCATCAGGAGAACACCGGTATCGGTGCAGATCGCCGCTTCATAGGGCACTTTGCTCGTCGGATTATATGGATCCGCGAGGAATACGATATCTCCCGGGATGATACTCTCCGGCAGAAGCTCTCCTGTTACGGCATCATATTCGAGGGTGACCTCTTCTCCGCAGTTGATCTGATCCTTCAGTTCACGGGGGATCGGGATACCGTTAACGCAAGCAGATACATATGTAAGACCCTGGATCGAGATGCCTCTCTTCGTCAGACCACCTTCAAGATATGTCGCGTTGACCATCGTGAGCGCGGAAGAAACAAAGTATCTTACGCCGACAACATCCGTATTCTCATTGACACCGAGTTCGATAACACCACTGCTGCTGATCCATCCGCTCTCACCATTCGGGAGCTGGACCTGATATACGCCGTCACGTTTAACATCCGCGTAGAGGACCGTATTCATGGTGACCTCACAGATCAGAGTACCGTTACTCGCGTGAGACATTACACGCTTGGAAATATCCGCGACAACGATCTTGAACAGATGCAGATCGGGTTCGCAGGAAGACATATCCGTATTCAGCTCGTCTCCTTTGACATAACCGACGATATTATCCATGGTGCGGATCAGGACATATCCATTCCTGCAATCATCACTTAAGAAGTGTACAGGTTCATTCATGAGTACCTGCGTGATCCTTCGGCTCGTGATATCGTCATTCGCCATGACGGAAGAAGCACTGACCTTGACCACACGGTACGTGTCGTCATATACGAGCTCCGGATCCTTCTCGACGAACAGCGCGATATCCGTGTTCTTAAAGAATCCCGGCAGCACCCTCGGAAGCACGAGGAATACGAAGAGCATGATGACTATAAAGACGGACACAGCCAGTGCCAGTCGCGGCCAGCGCTTGCTCGAATCCTCCGCTACAGAAGAGTCGGCCTTATCGAGAGACCAGACATTCGCCAGATCCTCGGCCTTACCGTAATCACCCTCCGGCTCCAGAAATATCTTGGACCCGGAGATCCCGTCGTCCTTTTTCTTTCTCTTAAACGCAGAGGAAAGCTTCAGTTTTACCTGTTTGAAAAAACGTGATTCCTGTTTCATGACTTACCTTCCGCGTCCTTCCATTCGATACAGCAGAAAGCAACAGCCATACCTTCATCGTGAGAGATCGAGAGACTGATGGACGTTCCACCGCCATTCTCATATACCTCCAGCGCAGAACCGGACAGTACAACGTACGGTGCGCCGTTTTCCTTCTTCAGGATCTTCATGTCGGTCATGGAAACACCCTTGCCGCCGATGCCGGTGCCCAGTGCTTT
Source organism: Mageeibacillus sp. UBA1193 (assembly GCA_002310155.1). GTDB lineage: Bacteria > Bacillota > Clostridia > Saccharofermentanales > Saccharofermentanaceae > Scatonaster. The sequence goes on from DBYF01000077.1 coordinate 68,456, forward strand.
TGAAACAGCCTCTTTCGCGGCAAAACGGCCAGCCAGGAACTCGATCTTACGAACATCATTGGAAGGTACGATCGCACGCTCCTCCTCAGAACAGACACGTTTCCAGAAAGCATCTCCGCTTCTTGCCACTGCGGCCTCGATACGTGCGATCGAGACGATGTCCACGCCATTGGTGATCATGTGCGCGATCCCTCCATGGAGAAGTGGAAGCGCGCGAAGTTTCTGTCGATACGGTCGAAGAACCTTCCGCCGTAGCGCTCCTTGAGGGATTCCATATCAAAATTCGTCGTGATGATCGTGGTCTTCCCGGCCAGACTTCTCTTATCGAGAAGGTTCAGAAGATCCGCCTCCGTATTCGCGGTACGCGGTTCCACACCGAGATCGTCCAGCACCAGAAGGTCGGCCTCAGTAAGATAATCCACCTTCTGCTCGACCGCTCTTTCCTTATCCACCGGAGTATAGAATGCCTGGATCATCTTCCTGTGTTCCATCATCAGCTCCTGCGCTTCCGCCATCCGGATCACGAAAGAAGAACGGCCCTTCTGGGCATACTTTCTCGCGATCGCCACGGCGGTAAATGTCTTACCCTTGCCGGAACGTCCGTAAAAAACAGCATTCGGGATCCTCTCCTTTTCGGTCAGGAGTTTCAATTTCGTATAGGTCTCCAGCATTCTCGGGTCGCTCGAAAAGAACTCGTCCGAGCCTTTTTCAAATGAGTATGCCGGGTATTTCTCAACGCCGGAACGGCTGAGCATGACGGGCGCGATCAGGCTTCGGATGCACTCGCAGAGGATTACCTTTTCCGATCCGTCTTTTCCTGTCTCATGGATATATCCTGTATCACCGCACTTACTGCAGTATGGTTTCGCTTCAAATTCATCCGTGGAGATCCCGCAGGATGCCAGGATGTTTTCCTTCTTCCGGTTTAAGATCCTGAGTTCTCTTTCCAGATCTTCACTGCTCTTCCCATCCAGAGAATTCAGAAGAAGCTGTTCCGTCGTATCCTCGATCTCTTTCTCGATCTTCGCGAGCTCAGGATACTGCTGACGGATCTGCTCATTTCTCTGTTCCTGAAGGATCTCGCTTCGGATCCGGCGGTTTTCCAGAATGCTTCTTACATCCTCATATACACTGTCCATTGGCGTCTCCTTACTCGTCCTTCAGAAGGGCATCGAGGACATCCATCGATTCCCTTTCTCTACTGTCCAGATGCTCCCTGGTATATTCATTCTCCATATAGGTGACATCCGGGGATGCCCCTGCCGGAGATGCGTACTTTCTTTCCTGATACGCTTCCTTGTTCTTTCTCTTCTGCTCCGCTTCGAACTGCTTCGCCTTCGTCACCGAAGCGACACCATTTTCCTTCCAGAGCTGGAGGCGCTCGTCAACGGCAGACAGTGTGATCGTGCCCATGAACTTATGAAGTGTCTCATAGGCAAAACGTACGATCGGTTCTTCCCAGCAGTCCGTATTCGCCCACTTCTCGATGATCTTCAGATCCGGACCGTCCAGTCTCTTTCTGAAAAGTTCACCGCAGAAAGTAGTCATCGCCTGCGTTCTGTCCGCTGCCTGCTTCTTCAGTTCATAGTTCTTCGCTTCGTCCACAGTATGGATGTTATGTGAGAACCATTCCTGAAGGATCTCATCCATCTGCTTCATCGAGACTTTCTCGATATCCTTGTCCTTACGAAGATATGTATACAGGAACGCCGGGACATCGGGCTCCATTTTATAGGTCAGCATCCATGTGCGGATATATTCCAGATCGACATCGTCGAGTGCTTTTCGACGCTTCTTACCGAGCGAATCCCTGCACTCTTCGACCTTCCTGTCCTCTCCAAGCACCTTCTCGAGGTCCTTTTCCGAGTGGACTCCGCGGTTACACCATTTCTCACGAAGCTCCTCTGCGGGACGTGTATTCTTCCCGAAGAGTTTTCTTCTTTCCTGAAGATTGGTAAACAGCGCATAGATCACGTTCTGATCGAGCTTAAAGACCGAGCTGCTCTCATCGATAAAACGGTACCAGATATAGCCCATGTGCCCAGCAAAGAATGTATCCGCGATACTTGCCGACAGACGGGTCGTCGCCGGATCTCTGTGCTGAGGCGGCATCTCCAGACCGCTGTTCTCTTTGGAATCGATATAACGGTCGACTTCTCTGGCTTTGATATCTACTAGGAGGAGAGTTCCGTCCTCAGACTGTTCCAGCAGTCCTGCGGAAGTCAGATAGAAAAGCTGTTCTTCCACTTCTGCCTGAGTGAAACCGAGTTTCTTCGAGATCGTTTTGACGTCCATCTTCCCGAAGGATCCGCGGTTCATCAGAAGCATCAGATAGATGCGGATCGAGGATGCAGTCAGCGACGACATATACTGCGTTATGAACAGATCCGGCACCAGTGTGTCGGAAAGCAGGAGCTTCTCTCTATCGTCCGCTGTCATGACTGACCTCCAAGGAAAAATAAGTGGTTCCATTATAGCACCTTTTCCCCTCCGAAAGAAGTGAAAAGGAGCGGTCCCCTTTCGGAAACCGCTCCTTTGATAAGACTGTAATCAAGCCCGAGATTAAGCCTCGTTAGCCTTCTTTACATAAGTACCGTAACGCTCGATCGCATCCTGGTGTGTCTTCTCGAACATACCGTCAACGACGTCTTCCGGATACTTCTTGTAGAGGGAGTTGTAACGAACTTCGCTCTTGAGGAAGGAGATGAAATCACCTGTCGGCTCCTTGGAGTCGAGAGTGAATGCATTCTTGCCTTCGCCAGCGAGTGTCGGGTTGAATCTGAACAGATGCCAGTAACCGCACTCAACAGCCTGCTTCTCTTTGATCTGAGCAACCTTAAGGCCACCCTTGATACCGTGGTTGATACACGGAGCGTAGCAGATTACGATGGACGGACCATGGTAAGCCTCAGCCTCTGTGAAAGCCTTGATCAGCTGGTTCTTATCAGCACCCATGGATACCTGAGCAACGTATACATAACCGTAGCTCATAGCCATCATGCCGAGGTCCTTCTTCTTGATTGCCTTACCACCAGCAGCGAACTGAGCAACAGCAGCTTGCGGTGTAGACTTGGAAGCCTGTCCACCAGTGTTGGAGTAAACCTCAGTATCGAGAACGAGAACGTTAACATCCTCACCGGAAGCGAGAACGTGATCAAGTCCGCCGTAACCGATATCGTAAGCCCATCCGTCACCACCGATGATCCACTGGGATCTCTTCATGAAGAAGTCTTCATACTCGAGAGCCTTCTTAGCGGAATCGGAACCTTCAGCCTTGAGAGCCTCAGCGAGCTTCTCAGCATTCTCACGAGCCTTGTCGCCGGAGTTGAATCCGTCGATCCAAGCAGAAGCTGCAGCCTTGAGGTCTTCAGAAGCAGTAGCAGCTACTGTCTCCTCAACGAGGGACTTAGCTCTGTTTCTCAGCTGCTTGTAACCGAGGAACATACCGAGACCGTGCTCAGCGTTGTCCTCGAAGAGGGAGTTACCCCAAGCAGGACCGAAGCCTCTGTAGTTTGTTGTGTACGGCATAGACGGTGCAGAACCACCCCAGATAGAGGAGCAGCCTGTAGCATTGGAGATCTGCATTCTGTCACCGAAGAGCTGTGTAAGGAGCTTAACGTAAGGTGTCTCACCACAACCAGCGCATGCACCGGAGAACTCGAGGAGCGGCTGCTCGAACTGAGAACCCTTGATGCTTGCCTTGTTCATCGGATTTTCCTTATGAGACAGAGCAACGCAGTAATCCCAGTTGTCTGCTTCCTTGAGGTTATCCTTGAGCGGAACCATCGTGATAGCCTTTTCCTTAGCGATACAGGACTCTACGCAGATACCGCAGGAGAGGCAGTCCATAGCGGAAACCTGAATGCGGAACTTGTACTGCTCGTAACCCTTCATGCCATCCTTTGTCTCGAACGGAGCCTTAGCAGCCTCTTCCTCTGTGAGGAGGAACGGACGGATTGCAGCGTGCGGGCAGACGATGGAGCACTGGTTACACTGGATACACTTGGAAGCGTCCCAAACCGGAATATCAACAGCAGTACCGCGCTTCTCGTAAGCAGCTGTACCCTGCGGGAAAGTACCGTCTTCCATACCTACGAATGTAGATAC
>DBYF01000077.1:72599-72967 GCA_002310155.1 Mageeibacillus sp. UBA1193
AACTCAGGAACAGCCTTCTTCTCAACGGGCTTATCCTCAGCTGTCTTCCAGGAATCCGGAATGTCAACAGCTACAACTGCATCAACACCAGCGTCGATAGCCTTGTAGTTCATCTGAACGATATCGTCACCCTTCTTACCGTAGGACTTCAGAGCTGCCTTCTTCATGTAGTCAACAGCCTGCTCAACCGGGAGAATACCGGAAAGCTTGAAGAATGCGGACTGGCAGATCGTGTTGATTCTTCCGCCGAGACCGATTTCCTTAGCCTTAGCAACAGCGTCCAGAGTAAAGAACTTGATGTTGTTGTTAGCGATATATCTCTTCATTGAGCCGGGGAGTCTGTCCTCGAGCTCTTCTCTTGTCCACTG
>DBYF01000085.1:0-4960 GCA_002310155.1 Mageeibacillus sp. UBA1193
ATCCGACTGACGATCTGCGACATGGCTACGAAGACAGAGGAAGCGATCCTGACTTCCATCGGACTTCTGAATCACTACAGCGATTCTGTTTTCTCGCAGGTACTGGACCTGGAGACCGTCGGTGACCGCTACGAGGACGCTCTTGGTTCCTATCTTGTAAAGCTCACCGGTCAGGAGCTGACCGAGTCCCAGGGCCGTTCAGCATCCCTGTATCTGCATACACTTTCTGACTTTGAGAGAATCTCCGACCACGCCAGAAACCTCGCGCAGAACTTCCAGGAATGCCATCAGAAGAACATCCGCTTCTCTGATGAAGCCATGGAGGAGCTGAACACCATGATCAAGGCAACACGTGAGATCCTGCGTCTTACAACAGAGGCCTTCGTCAAATCCGATCCGGAACTCGCCAAGAAGGTCGAGCCTCTCGAAGAAGTCATTGACGAACTGTGCGATAAGATGAAGCTCCGTCATGTTGAGCGTCTTCAGAAGGGCCAGTGCACGATCACTCAAGGATTCGTTTTCAATGACCTGTCCACCAACTTCGAACGTGTTTCAGACCACTGCTCCAATATCGCTGTCGCGATCATCGAGCTCGAGGCTGAGGATTTCGACACTCACGAGTATCTGGGAAATCTCAAGGAAAAGCAGACCGCAGATTACCAGAAGAACTACGAAGAATACTCCAAGCAGTTCAGCTTTGACTGAAGTCACTGAAGTTAAAGAATTAATTAATTCAGCGCCCGTTTTATTGACGGGCGCTTTTTGCCTCTATACTATTATCCTCAGATAAGGAATAGGTAAAGGGTACAAATATGCTTCAAATCAAAGACATCTCCAAGGAATACATCACCGGCGAGCTGCATCAGACAGCACTCGATCATGTCAGCCTGACTCTGCGCGACAACGAATTTGTCGCGATCCTGGGCCCCAGCGGATCCGGAAAAACGACTCTCCTGAACGTCATCGGCGGTCTCGACCGTTATGACAGCGGAGATCTGATCATCAACGGTATCTCCACGAAAAAATATAAGCACCGCGACTGGGATTCTTACAGGAACCACACGATCGGATTCGTTTTCCAAAGCTATAACCTGATCCCGCATCAGTCGATCCTCGCGAACGTCGAGCTCGCGCTCACGATCTCGGGTGTATCGCGCAGCGAGAGAAAAAGAAGAGCCAAGGAAGCCCTCACGAAAGTAGGACTCGGCGACCAGATGCATAAGCGTCCGAACCAGATGTCCGGCGGTCAGATGCAGCGTGTCGCGATCGCGCGTGCCCTCGTCAATAACCCGAGTATCCTTCTGGCCGACGAACCGACAGGTGCTCTCGATACCGAGACAAGCCTTCAGGTCATGGAACTTCTTAAGGAAGTTGCAAAAGACAGACTGGTCGTCATGGTCACACATAACCCGGAACTGGCAGAGACTTATGCTACCCGTATCGTTAAACTGAGAGACGGTAAGATCACCTCCGATTCAGATCCTTTCGAAGTCAACGAAAACGAGATGGAAGAACCTCAGCACAAGAAGATGGGCAAGTCGTCGATGTCTTTCCTGACGGCACTGTCCTTGAGTTTTAATAACCTCCGTACGAAGAAAGGAAGAACGTTCCTGACTGCCTTTGCAGGTTCGATCGGTATCATCGGCATCGCCCTGATCCTGTCGCTCAGCAACGGTGTAAATCTGTACATCGAAAAGGTCCAGAAGGACACCATGACATCCTATCCGATCCAGATCGAAGCACAGGCCATGGACCTGGCATCTATTATCGATACGAACGATAACGACGGAAGACGCGATGACTTAAGCCACGGATTCGATGGCGTCTATGTAGACAATTCCGTTTTCGAGAGAGCTTCGAACATCACCATGAGCATCAAGCACAATAACCTCACCGAGTTCAAGAAATACCTCGACGATCCGAACAGTGAGATCCATAAGTACGTCGGCGAGAACGGCATCATTTACTCTTACTATGTGCCTTTCACCGTCTACTCATACGATCCGGACGGAGAGCTGATCAATCTTGACGGAAGTACCCTCAGGGAAGAACAGAACCGCCGTTCGAGTGGCGGAGGACTTCTCTCAAACATCATGAGCACGCCGACGATCGAGAACATGACCGAGATCCTGACCGGTTCTGACGGATCCCTCATCAGCCCCACGGTCAAGGACTCCTATGACCTGATCTACGGTGACTGGCCGAAGTCATATAACGAGATCATCCTGGTCCTCGATCCGAATAACGAGATCAACGCGACAGTGCTTTACGAGCTGGGTCTTCTTCCGAGAGAAGAATACAGAGAGATCGTAAGAAAGCTTCAGAAATCCGAATCGATCGAGTTTTCCGAGCAGAAGCTGGACTATGAGAAGATCCTGTCCCATGAATACTATCTGATCCCTGCCAGCGACTCTTTCGTCAAGCAGGAGAGCGGATTCTATAACGAAGTCCTGGAAGGTGATCAGGATTTCTCCTCCGTACTGGAAAAGGCGATCCCGCTGAAGATCACAGGTATCATCCGACTGAAGGATGACGCGGATTTCCAGCCGATCGGCGAAGTCATCGGGTACACCAGAGATCTTACCGAATACCTGATCAGTTACGCGGAGAACAGTCAACTGATCGCGGACCAGCTGGCATCCCCGGACAACAGTGTCATCAACGGCGCGAAATTCTCTCCGGACAGTGATGAAGCGAAGATCGAAGACGCGAAGAACTGGCTGACGAAGCTCTCCGCCAAGGAAAAAGCGGATATGTTCCGCACGATCATGGAAGACTACATGGCAGCTAATCCGGACGGAAGATCGGATATGCTCGATATGACCGATAACGAGATGGCCGCGATGCTCGACCAGTTTATCCTGAATTCCGAGTCAAACTCGAAAGAGCAGATGCTGGCGATCTACGACAGCTACATCTCTGTCGGAACCTTCGAAGAGAACATGAGTGCTTTCGGATATGTAGATCGTGAAACACCGAGCTCCATCAATATCTATGCCGACAACTTCGAAGGAAAGGAAGGCATCACGGACTGTATCGACAAGTATAACGAGTCCGCGACAGAAGAGAATGTGATCATCTACACAGACTACATCGGTCTTCTCCTTTCGTCCGTCACCCGTATCGTCAACGTGATCTCCTATGTCCTGATCGCGTTTGTCGCAGTATCCCTGGTCGTTTCCTCGATCATGATCGGAATCATCACCTACATCTCTGTTCTCGAGAGAACGAAGGAAATCGGTATCCTCCGCGCGATCGGTGCGTCCAAGAGAAACATCTCGCAGGTATTTAACGCGGAAACCTTCATCATCGGACTTCTCGCGGGACTCTTCGGAATCGGCATTGCCCTTCTCCTCCTGATCCCCGGAAACATGATCATCCGCTCGATTGCGGGATCCTCGGATGTCAGCGCACAGCTTCCGATCGCGGGAGCACTCATACTCATCGCGTTAAGTATCGTACTTACCCTGATTGGTGGCCTGATCCCGTCGAAAAAGGCGGCAAAAAAAGATCCTGTAGCCGCACTGCGTACAGAGTAAGAGTCATCCCAAAGAAGCAAAAAGAAAGGCTGTCTCAAGAGTTTGAGACAGCCTTTTTGTTCTTTAAAAGTGCTTTTCGATCGGATCCTTAAGAGATAGTGATCAGGTGACCGGATCCGCAGTACGGGCAGCATGCCATGGACTGGTTGGGTTTTACCGGCAGATTCGCACCGCAGCTCTGGCACTTCAGGGAAGTGATCTTCGGTGTGCCGGCACGGGGTGCGCCGCTCATCATCTCATTCGGGTCAGCCGGCTTCTGGCTGTTGACATAGTCGCGGAAAACCGTCAGCGCCTGGAGCTCATTGTCCGTGATGCCGTCCGTCGTCTCGGCAATACGGATAAGATCTTCCTTAAAGTTCTCAAGCTCGGCAGGATCTACACGTTTCAGATATCTTCTGACATTGTTGAAGCTCGTGCCCTTGTCCGCAAGGATCATGCGAAGTTCTGTCTTGTAGTCCGGGTTCGTACCCGGATTCGATATCAGATCATTGCACATCTGATCGAGGATCGCCTGCTCATCTTCTGAAACTCCGTCCGCTTTCGCGATATAGTAGCAGAGCGCGATACGTACCAGCTCGAGATACGAAGGATCCGTGATCGGCGCAAGCTTCGGCTTACATACCAGGTCATCCTTATATGACTCACGAGTCTTCTTCAGTTCTTCATACAGATTCGTGTTCGTCGAATAAGAGTATCCGCCTCTCATAACAGAATTGTAAATTGATCCAGGATGAAATCCCCACATATTATTTCTCCAATCCCGCGCCGTACAAAGTCCGGCGCTGTTTCTCTTCCACATACGGAAGAAATAGCATATATTCAAAAACTATTATAGTGCTTTTACCGGAGAAAAAAAGCGTGGATTATACAAGATAGTTGTGCGCCTGCCTGTCAAACATCTCGCGGTAGCGTCCGTTCTGCTCCATCAGTTCATCGTGGGTACCCTGCTCGATGATCCGTCCATGCTCGAAAAGATAGATCCTGTCGGCCATACGGGTCGTCGATAATCTGTGTGAGATAAAGATGACCGTGTTATCGCCGGCATTCTCGATCAGGTTCTTGTTGAGCTTGTACTCAGATACCGGGTCGAGCGCCGAAGACGGTTCGTCGAGGATCGATACGGCACGGTCTTCGTTTCTGAGGAAGACACGGGAGATCGCGATCTTCTGGCCTTCACCGCCGGAGAGGTTCACGCCGGAATCATCGAATTCACGTGTAAGCGGAGTATAGATTCCGTCCGGAAGAGTATCGAGCTTCCTTCCGAAATCCGCCTTCTTAAGCGCGTGCAGAACATCTTCTTCGTCTTCCTTATTCACCTTGCGCAGGAGGACATTCTCCGCGATCGTCGCCGCGTAGATGTTATAGTCCTGGAAGACCGCGCTGATCTTCTTCCTGTACTGACGGGTATTGTACTCACGGAT
>DBYF01000085.1:5050-5746 GCA_002310155.1 Mageeibacillus sp. UBA1193
GGATGGATCTCGATCGAGATATCCTTCAGTGTATCTTCCTTAGTATTCGGATAGCGGAAGGAGACATGCGACAGCACGAGCGGCTCCGATCCCTTTTCCGGAGTCAGACCGTCAGCGACCTCGATGTTCGGCTCGTACTCGAGAAGCTTGATGAGCTTACTGCCGTAACGTCCGATGACCTGGAAATCGACGAGACAGTAGTTGATCTCGTTGAGGTTTCTTCTTACGTAGTTCGCCGCGTTATTCGCAGATGCAACTTCGCCGAGCGCGATACTCTTTACGACCAGGGCAAGATAGCCGAGGTAAGCAGGGATCGCGAAGAACGAGAAAACAGTAAAGACGGAGATCCAGTTCACGAGCGATACCCATGTCAGCGGAGGACCNNTAGATCCTTCCTTCTTCCGCGGCTTCATCGAGCGCTTCATCAAACTGCAGACGCAGAGGTCCTCGTACATCCGTGAGCTTGCATTCTTTTGCGAACTCCGGCTGGTAGAAAACGCGCTTGCTGTAGTCGGCTTTACGAAGTTTCTTTCTGTATTCGACCCACCATGTGTAGTTGATCTTTTCGATCTTGAAACGGGTCGCGAGATTGACGATGAAACCCGCGATCGGGAAGATCGCCAGAACCGGATCGATGGTGAGGATCATGGCCGCTGCGACAAAGAGCGCGAAGGTTCCGCCGATGATCTTACTGAC
>DBYF01000085.1:5762-12825 GCA_002310155.1 Mageeibacillus sp. UBA1193
TCATAGGTCTCCGGATCATCGTAAAAGATCAGGTCCTTCAGGCTGTTCTTTTCCGCGAGATCTCTCTGGATACGTCCACTGAGCGGGATGAGTTTGGCCTTCGCCCACTCATTCAGAAGCTGATGGATCCACTCGAGGATGACGACCAGAACGAGCGAGATCAGAAGGAGGATCATGATGTTCTTAAATGCCATGTCTCCGGTCAGGCCGTTGATGATCAGCTTCAGGATAAAGGTATCATTTGCTGCCATACCGGAAAGAAGAAGGATATTCAGGATCATGATCTTCATGATCAGGGGCTTGTCGTATTTGCCCGCGTACTTCAGAAGATAGGTAACGTTTCCGATCATTTCACGGATCGTGATCTTCTCTTCCTTCTGCTTATCTTTTCTTCTCGATATATCTTTTCTTTTCGATTTATCTTTACTCATAGAATGCCTCAGCTCCCTTCAGCATTTCTTCAGGCAGGCTGTCCTGATAGTTCTCGGCCTGCAGCATGAACATCTCATGGTAGTGGCCGTTCTGCTCCATCAGTTCTTCATGTGTGCCGTGCTCTACAACAGAGCCTTCCTTCATCATGAAGATCTTATCTGCCATACGCGCCGAGGACAGACGGTGGGAGATGAATACCACACCGCGGCCTTCCGACAGGCGCATCATGTTGTTGTACATGTTATATTCCGCAAGCGGATCGAGTGCCGAGGACGGCTCATCGAGGATGACCATGTCCGGCTGCTGGGCAAAGACTCTCGCGATCGCGATCTTCTGTGCCTGACCTCCGGACGGGATGAATCCGCTCTCATCGAACTCACGGCTGATGATCGTATCCAGGCCCTTCGTAAGACCCGGATGGGAACAGTCAAACTGCGCATCGGTCAGTGCTTTTTCCGCCTTGGCATAATCTTCCTGACCCTCCGGTCTTCTCATCAGGACGTTCTCAATGAGCGGCATCGCGAAGACCTGCAGATCCTGGAACACCGTACCGAATCTCTTTCTGTAGGCATCACCGTCGATCTCGTTGATATCAGTCTCGTTGACGAGGATCTTACCCTCTGTGACCGGGTAAAGTCCCATGATCAGCTTGATGAGTGTTGTCTTGCCGGCGCCGTTATATCCGACGATCGCCAGCTTCTCACCTTTGTTCCAGCTGATGTTCACATCGTGGAGGGTGCTGCTCTTCGCACCCGGATAAGTAAAGGATACATTCTGAAGCTCGATGCTCCGGATCTCGCCGATATCGGGCTTCTTCTCCTTCTCTTTACGGTCTGTCTCGAGGAATTCCTGAAGGTTCTTAAAGAGTCTCGACTCATTGCTAAGGTAGATCCTGTTCTCGACAGCGTGCTTGAGCTGGTCGGTCGAGAAAGCCATCGCCGTGATCATGGCTACGTAACTGGAAATGTCTGTCACGTCACCGTTCTTGATGCGGAAAGCTACGTAGAAATAGGCAGCGATTCCGGCGAGGACCGAGTAACTGCCTTTCATAAGAAAGGAATAGAATGCTGACTTCATGCGGTATTTCAGGGAGACCTGACCCATTCTCTCGACCGCCTGCTCCTGCTTGTCGAGCATGATCGAGTTGATGTCGAAGAGGCGGATCTCAGATGCATACTTCTTCTCATAGTAGACACGCTTGACGTAGTCCGCAGTACGCTTGTCCCGGGTGATCGCCTTTTCACGTTCATAGTTGCACTTTCCGTTCTTGTTTCCGTAGTAGAGGCTGACGACCATCGGAATGATCATGAAGATCAGGAGGACCGGGTCGACCATGACCACGATGACCAGTGACATGATCGTCGCGCCGACGTTTCCGATGTACACGCCGGTCTGGATCGACAGGTCGATCGCCTGCTCGGCACAGCGGTCGAGGGCTCTCGCGTAGCGGTCATAGAACTCCGGGGACTCGTAGTCCGAGAGCTCCAGTGTATCTGAAATATCCATCACACGATGGAAAATGTGTCTGTAAACTTCCGGCATCTTGATCTTCCTGTAGGTCTCATACCATCCGCAGATAAAGTGAACGCAGACGTGGCCCAGGCAGGCGATGATCAGGAACCAGAACAGCTTGCTGTATGCGATGTTCCGCTCGATGCAGTTGAAGATGTATTTTGTCAGATAAACGAAGAAGAAAACATAGAAGATCTGTTCGATGGAGTTCTTAAAGAGTGTGAACGGGAGCAGGAACCTGTCGGCGTCCCACACTTGTTTCAAGGCATATCGCAGCTGTCCCCATGTGTTGTCTCTTTTTTTCTTTTCCATAAAGAACAGCTTCTCCCCTTTGAAAAATATGTCCTATCTTACCACTATTTCCTGCGCGGAAAGCACTTTTTATACTGCGTGGATAATCAATTTACCGAATAATCAGAAAGTCCCACAGAGTATCAGCTCTGCGGGACTTTCCGGAATAGTGCTTTTTGAAAAGAACTTACAGAAGCGGAGTTCCGTTGTCCTGTGTTCTATCGCTCTTACGTACCTGGATGAACATGTTATGCAGCAGGTTAACGCTCGTGAGGATCGCTTCGCCCTGATTCAGCTTTCTTACATGCTTGATCGCGAAATCATCGAGGTGTGTCTCAACTGCACGGATATCATCATTCAGCATGAGTCTGTGGATGATCATGGAACCGATCTGACCGAAGAGGACCGGAGATACGTCCTTCGGGTTCTGTGTGGTGAGGTAGAGGAAAATACCCTTACGACGGCCTTCTCTTGCGAGGAGTGTCAGACCGCCATGGAATTCCTTCTCGGAATATCTGGACTTGGAATATCTGTGTACCTCATCGATGTAGAATACGAACGGGCAGGTATTGTCCTGCGAAATAACGAAGTTACTGATCAGGTCGACGACCATGCCGCCGATACCTTCCGCGGCACCGAGTTCAGAAGCGTTGATGTAGAGGCTGGCCTTCGGAACCTGGAGGAATCTCTCAACGATGTCGAGGAGATTGTACATGCCCGGGTCATTCGAGAAGAAGGACAGGAATCTCGTGTTCGTCATCTGATACTGGATCTTCTGGATCAGAGAAGCGTTCGAGTTCGCCTTGAGGGCATCGTAACGGTATCTGAAGTTGTAGTTGTTGTCACGGTCCGGTTCGCATACGGACTCCGCCTGGATCTGCTCCGGAAGGAGTTCGAGGTTGAAGTCGGTATCGTCCTTGGAAACAGAAGCGAGGTTGCTCTGTACTTCATCGATGTTCGCGCCGACCTTGGAATAGTAGGAATCATCTCCGACCTTCTTCATGTAACGGAGGGATGTGATCGCCTCAGCAAGAACAGCGCCCTGGCTGGAGTTCTCTGTCTCGAAAAGCTTTTCCCACTGGTCCATCGAGATCTTACTCGGGGAGATCGTCGTATCGACACCGAGTGTCAGCTTGGTAACTTCTTTATTTGTGAAAGCATCTCTGTACTCACCTGTCGGGTCAATGATCAGGACCTTACGTCTGGTATTGATCAGCTTATCCAGGATCGCCAGCGCAGTGGTGGACTTACCACTGTTCGTCGCACCGACGCAGAGAAGGTGACGGTTGAAGAGTGTGCTCGGCTTAAGCGTAACATCTGCGAGTGTTCTGTTGAGATAGGTCGCGAACGCCGGAAGCGGTTCTTCGTCTTCACGGGAGAACTCCAGCGACTCCATGAACAGTTTATAGACTTCATCGGTAGCCAGATAAACTTTATCGGTGATGCCGAGGGTGTTAAATCCTGCAAGCTCGAATTTCTCGGAATCCGGAGTCATGATGGCGATCGTGTCGATACAGATCGTATGGTTATCGCCGGGCTTAAGATCTTCTTCCGTATTCTCATACATCTCGATATTCGAGGATTTGTTTTCAAAAACCTCACCCAGGAAAACTCCCGCTGTCGACTGAACGACAACAAAGTAGTTGATGGTATTAGGAAGGAAAGATTTGTCGAACTTGCTTCTGTTGGCAAACATTTCGTGGTTATCGATCTGTGCGATACAGTTGCTTCGGAATACCTGTGTCACCTTTCCAATGTAGTAGTCTTGAAGGTTTCTACCCTCATAAAACGATTCAAGTGTCATATAGTGTCTCCCAGTCTGTTAGTCAGGTTTAGAACAAAACCTGTCCTTCTATTGTACCGCCAGATTGAAAACAAAAATAGTCCTTTATATAAAGAAAATTAAAATCAGCGCCAAATCTTTCTACTTTTGTTTCGTTGGGAACTGTCTTTTTCTGCCCGGATCCGATGCCGCGCACACGAAAAAAGCACCTGCCCGGCTGGGACAGGTGCTTCTTCATTTCAGTATAAGGCCGGATCAATAGTCGCTGCATGCGATCAGATTCGTGATCGTAAGGTGCAGTTCATCTTGATAGCTGTAGTAGCTGATCTCTGCCGGTACACCATCAATATCGGTGTAGACATGGCGGTAATTCGCATCCGCATCTCCATCCGGATAAGTAATTTCATATCCGTTGCTGCGGAATACATCATCAATATCGCAGCAGGCCTGCTCTCCATCGTAATCCTCGAGTGGAGAAGTAATACTTACACTGGTTGCGTTGTTAAGATCCATTTCGATCGTTGCCTCCGTGCAGATGCTCGGGAGAGTCGGAAGTCCGCTTCCGCTCCATGTGTACTCGTCCGGCCAGATTCCCTGCTCATAGCATCCGGCAAATCTGTCAAAATCGATTTTATACTTATCCTGACCGCCGGTCTTGTCCATAGCTTCCTTGAGCATCGTGTAATACTCATAGAAAGAAACGCCACTCAGCTCGCCATAACCTACGATCTTCAAACATACATATGCCAGCGGTTCATTATCCTCAATGATCAGCAGGTCATAGTATCCAGGTGCATATACTTCCTCGTTCAGGCTGAGCTGACCCCAGTACCAGTTCGGATCATTCGGATCCTCAAGAACAGTTCTTTCCGCTTCCGCAGGCAGGCTCTTTACATAATCTGCCGTATAGATCGAAGTATCTTCGTGGTGCGGAACAAGACATGCCTCTGCTTTACCCGAGAAGCCCATCTTCGGATAGATCTCGATGTGATCCGTGTTTTCAAAGACGAAGCGGATGTTGCTGAAGCGGTAGCGGAGAGCATTCATCTCGCTGTCGCCGCTACTCGGACTTGCAAGAGACAGTCCCCAGATCGCGTCGCAGGTATCCGGAATGATCTCGATGCTGCCCGGTGTGACCGTAGTCTTGTTAAGGGATGCATCATCATCCACGAAACCAGATGCATTTTTCTTCGATTTTTTTGTCGTTTCCTCAGGATCTTCCGGATCGTCCGGATCCTCGTAAGGTTCTTCCTGTGTTGTTGTCTTTTTGGATTTTTTCTTCGTAGTCTCTTCCGACTTCTTGCTGCAGGCAGTGAGTGAGAATACCATTGCAAGAGTAAGGAGAGCAGCCACAAAACGTTTTGAAGCCATAGTCATACCTCCCAGTTCATTTCTAAAACTTCTTTTAGATTATAGCACAGGTGGAGGCTCTCTGGAGTTTCATTATTTTGCTGATTTAGATGCATGCGCAGCCATACTTTTATGTATAAAAGAGGCTGTCCCGTAATTCCGGGACAGCCTCTTCTGATTTAGTAGATTTCAGATCTTACATCAGGGTGACCATGTTTCTTCCGTTATGCTTCGACGCGTACATGGCTTTATCCATCCTGTCAAAGACATCCTTGAAGGAGTCTGCTGCCTTCAGTTCAGTAACACCGACTGAACATGTGATGTGACAGATCTCCGGGAAGAGATACTCTTCTACCTTCTGTCTGAGTTTCTCAGCCATCTTGCAGGCCTCGTCTGCATTCTTCTCACGGCAGATGATCACGAATTCTTCACCACCCCAGCGACCGGCAAGTGCTTTTTCCTCAGCAGCCATATCCATCAGGATCTTGGCAAAGTTCTTCAGTGTCAGGTCTCCAGTCGCGTGACCGTAGTTGTCGTTTACAGCCTTGAACTTATCGAGGTCGAGCATCATTACGGAAACCGGAGTCTCACTCTTCTGGCGGAGCGCGATCGCGTTGTTCAGCTGTGTCTCCACCTCACCGTGATTGAATACGCCGGTCAGCGGATCCTTGATCGCTTTCTCCTCATAGGTCTGAAGCGTCGACAGAAGTTCCATGGAGTTATCGTGGATATCCTGGACCATGAATACGAATCTGTAGTCATCTTCGTTGTATGTCTGCGCGCGGCTGAAGATCAGCTTGACCCAGATATAGTTTCCTTCCAGGTTACGCATCATACAGTCATAGGAAGAAGTACGTCCCGGCGTAAAGTTCTTCTTGAGGTATTCCGGATCTGTGCGGCGCAGGAACTGCTCCTGATCCTCCGGCCAGATCATGTTGACGATCATCATTCTCCAGTCGGAATACTTCAGATTGTAATTTACAACGTCATCCGAGATCTCCGTTACATTGATACTGCTTGTCGTGTCTGCAACCAGATCGATATACATCGAGAACAGGTACGAACTCTGGATCGTATTGATCTTCTTCGTGGTCAGGGACTCCTGCAGGGACTCGTTGTCAATGAACTCATCCAGTACGAAGATGTATTTCTTCTCCTTCTCAAACGGATAGATCGTCAGCTGCACCAGATGCGGTTCCTTCTCGTCCTCAAGATAAAGCTTCAGACGACGGCTGTACTTATTCTTAAAAACACCGGTATTATCCGCGAAGATCTGGTAATCTCCGGAGACTTTCTCATTCGAGTCGTTGAAGTGGAACCACAGATTCAAAATAAGATCGTGATAACTTCCGGTCTCCTCCAAATAATTCTCGAAGATCCCCCGCCGGACCACCGCCTTGTACGTATCAATAGAGGAATCAACTACGATCAGTGCATCCACATGATCCACAAACAATCCGCAAACGTCATCGATACTAAAATCAGTCAATTTCTTGTCTTTCATAAACATCGTCCTCGTACACAGATATAAGTCAAAACCAGTTCTTCCTACAAAACTAAAAAATAGTTTATGCAACATCTATATTGTAGAACGATGTACTTGAAAAATCATTAACTAATTGAAAACATAACGTTTATGATGTTTAAATATCTTTCGGAAAGCACTTTCCCGTGAGTCCCTGATTTTGCTTCTTG
>DBYF01000085.1:12912-13670 GCA_002310155.1 Mageeibacillus sp. UBA1193
ATAGAGGGACAATCTGTGAGTAAGAGAAGCACAATCGTTATCGATGAGAAAACACCGCTGCTGATTCTGGCAGGTCCGATGTTTCTTGAACTCCTTCTGAATACGATGCTCAACAATGTGGATACGCTTATGCTGAGCCACTATAATGAGTTCGCCGTTGGTGCTGTCGGAAATGCCAATATCATCCTGTTCATGATGAATATCTTCTTTAACGTTATCGCCACCGCGACGACCGTTGTTGTTGCGCAGTATCTCGGGGCGAAGCGTCATGACAAGATGAACATGATCTATACCCTTTCCATTGTCGTAAACCTGGCAGTCGGACTTGTTCTCAGCGGTGCTTTTTGCGCGGCAAACCCTCTGATCATGAACTTCCTTCAGGTATCCCCGGAGATGCGCCACTACTCTATGATGTATCTCTACATCGTCGGTGGCGGCGGATTCATTACAGCCATCTTCAATGTCATGCTGCAGATCGTAAGGTGCAACGGCCATACGAAGATCGGTATGCGTGTCTCTCTGGCGATCAATGTTATCAACATCATTGGCAACTACCTTTTCTTATACGGACCACTTTCATTCCTGGACATGGGCGTCGAGGGTGTAGCGATCTCGACCGTCGTGGCAAGATTCATTGCGGTGATCGCACTTATCGCCTTCTTCTACATGAACCGGATCGGAAGATTCTCTCTTCGCTATCTGAGACCTTTCCCGAAAAAACTCCTCATAAAGATGATCAAGATCGGTCTTCCTACCGC
>DBYF01000085.1:13816-15615 GCA_002310155.1 Mageeibacillus sp. UBA1193
TATAAACGCGTATTCCGAACGCTTCGGACCTCGATGCCGATCACGATCGCTCTGGCATCCATCAATGCCATCCTATGCAGGTATACTTTGCAGCTGTTTACCGATAACCAGCATATTATCGCTCTCGGGCAGATGATCATGATCGTCGATATCTTCGTCGAGATGGGGCGCTGCCTCAATATGACGTTCGTCTGCAGCTTAAAGGCCGCCGGAGCTTACGTATTCCCGCTGATCATGGGTATCCTGTGTAACTGGGGCCTGGGCCTTACGACAGGATACACTGTCGGTGTCGCGCTCGGCGTAGGCGTCGCCGGAATCTTCGCAGGAACGGCTACAGATGAATGTATACGAGGGCTGATCGTCATGTTCTACTGGTATAAGAAGAAATGGTTCGGAAAGTCCGTCGTCGATAAACGGGATTTCCTGGAACTTGAAGAAGATACAGAAAAAGCTGCCTCAACGACTTGAGGCAGCTTTTTTATTCAGCTGACGCTTTCCTTCTTAACGGATCTTCTGCTGATCATAACGACCGCTGAAATCGCGAGGCAGATAACAATGACCGCCGCGAAGGAGCCTTCCACACCGAAACCTTTGTCAAAGCAGAATCCGCTTACTGCTTTTTCCGTCTTAAGGATCGAGTACGGAGAGATCGTTCCGCTGTTCGGAAGACCGAAAACGATGGTCTGTGTGAAGTTCCATGCTGTGTGCATGGCGATCGCTGTCCAGATGTTTTCAGAATAGTATACGATCAGAGAGAAAAGGATGCTTGCGGCTAAGACACCTACGACACTTGTTACGGTAACGCCGGGATTTCCCAGGTGGAGGACCGTGAACAGGAGGCTGTTTCCCGCGATGGCAACTGCCGGGCTCTTATATCTTCTCTTAAGCTTACCCATGATGTACATTCTGCAGATCAGTTCCTCTCCGCCCGACTGGAAAAGGATCGCCACGAAGTATCCGATGATCGGAAGAACCTGAATATTGCCTTTTGTGTATGAAAGGCTTCCTGTCGCGATCGCTCCCGCGATGATCGACGCGTTGAGGACAAAGCCTGCAAGAAGACCTAGCCCCAGTCCCTTGAAGATGTCCGTTTTCTTTTCCGGGCAAAGAGGCTTAAGGAGCTTTCTGTTCTTCTTGAATACCACAAGACCGAGGGGCATGGAGATCCAGAAACCGAAGGAGACAAAGTACTCACCCATATTCGCAGCGACCTCCGCATTGTCCGTAAACAGGTATCCCCATTTATCTGCCTGAAGAACTTTCAATGCTAGGAATCCTCCCAGCTGCATCCACAGATACGCCTGGATAAATACGAGGATCAAAATGTCCGTCCATGATCTTTCTTTACTTAACAGTTTTTCTTTGATGTTCATTGAGTCACCCTCCGTGTTTGATTGATGACTCCACTATAGAAAAAGTCACGGTAGCATCTCCACCACCGTGACCTTGAAGTTTGTAAACCTTGGGTTGCAATCCCGCTATTATCCCGGAAATCCGTGATTTACGATTACATAGATCAGCAAAACGATCAGTTCGATCGACATCAGAGCACCGACTCCGATCAGGGCATATTTGACGAGAGTCTTGATTCTTTTTCCGTTCTTTTCCGTGAGGATCTTCTGGTCGATCACGTCCGCCATGGTCTTATGGTCCTTCTCCTCTACAGGTTCAATACCCTTAAGAAGATAATCTGTAGTTACCTCGAACAGGTCGCTCATGATGACTACCTTCTCAAGGTCGGGAGTCGCCTGTTCGCTCTCCCACTTGGAGACTGCCTGACGGGATACGCCGATCGCATC
>DBYF01000079.1:0-554 GCA_002310155.1 Mageeibacillus sp. UBA1193
CCCGTAAGCATCACGGAAGCAAGGATTGCCAGATTGGAGGCATTGGAGAACAGGCCGGCATGTCCGGAAACTCCCGCCATACGGTGGAAAGCATTCGAGTCATGGACCTCCCCCTGGAGCGTGCGGTTACGGAGTCCCTCGTCGGTGTATTCACCTTTCTTCGGGTACGGCTTTAACTCCGTTGCGGCACAGTCGTCTGCGGAGAATCCATTCTCCATCGGATTGTAGGTGATATGAGTTAATCCCATCGGTTTCCAGAAGATCTCCTCGAGGTACTGATCGATCCGCATCCCGGTGATCTCCTCCACACAGAAATCGAGAAGCATATAGTCGAGATCGCTGTAGACGAGTTCCGTTCCCGGCTCGTACATCAGAGGCGTCATAAAGATCTGCTTGAGTGTATCTTTCCGTGTAGCGTCATTCGGGGAAGTGCTGAGCTTCTTCTGGTTGGTCATATTCTGCGGCCCCGAAGGGAATCCGGCCTGATGACGAAGGACATCACGGACCGTGATATTTGCCTTCATCTTTTTGTTTTCGGAAAGAGGGATCTTATC
>DBYF01000079.1:585-1178 GCA_002310155.1 Mageeibacillus sp. UBA1193
ATATCAACGATCTTCGTGTCCAGAGTGATCTGTTCTTTCGTCATCAGGTACTGGATGGCGAAGTTCACGCTGAACATCTTGGTCACGGAAGCGAGGTCGTAGAGAGTATCTTTCGTGACCGGGGAAGCGTCGATGGGGTTCGCGTTATCGTCGTAAGTTTTGACGTTTCCCCAGGAGTTTTCATAGACCATACGGCCGTCCTTAACGACCGCCATCTGTGCGCTCGGGAAACCGCTTTCCACATCACAGCTGATGATCGTATCGATCAGCCGGATCGCATCTTCAGAGATGCCGACATCCTGTATCGTTCCGCTGATCACGGTCGGGTATGGGATCTTCACGAAGACTACGCCCTGCGAAAGATCACTTAACTGAAGGGAGTTCCTGCCGTTTCTGGTGATGCCCGAAATGTCCAGGGAATAGACTTTTCCGGGAGCCATTTCCGAAGTGTCGATCCGGGTATCGTTAATGTAGAGAGAGAACTTTCCGGATCCCGCACCGGGCTGGATATAGATGACTCCCTGCCCGCTGTATCCGTAGAAACCTAAACGGTTATTGGCGCCATACATCGACCGGTCCTGCCAGTCCGGAAA
>DBYF01000079.1:1270-1570 GCA_002310155.1 Mageeibacillus sp. UBA1193
CGTTTCCTGATCTGATGCAGGTGTTGTGTCCTTAGAAGTGCTTTTCCCGCAGGAAGAAAGCAAGGTGGATGAGATGATGGAGATGCATAACAGAGCGGAAGCGATTCTTTTCATGGGATGTCCTTTTTGTGTCGGAGGATGTTGTACAGGTCTATTGTAACACGTATACGAGCAGGATAAAGACAACCGGGAGGTTTCCAAGTACAATGAAAATGAAGAAAATTTTGAAAGGCCGCAGGATACGGCGGTCATAGAGAAAAGGAGTAGTGATTACTAAAAACATTTTCGATCTGACTAAAG
>DBYF01000079.1:1792-3410 GCA_002310155.1 Mageeibacillus sp. UBA1193
TACATCAGTCTTTTCGAGTACGCAAAAGGCATGCTGATGGTCGATAACGGCTATCGGTACCGGAAAGGCGCACCGCTCGAAGAGTATTTCTATAATACGGGAAAAGCACTCGGGTCGATCCACCGTCTTTCCAAGGAGTACCACCCGGAACACCGCCGTGCTTCGTACTTTGACAAATTCAATATGGACTATATCGGAAAGCTCATCCCGGATCAGTATTCTGAATTGAAGGAAGCGATCGCCAGGAGGATCAGTGCTTTTCAGGAATTACCGGTAGATGAAGACGGTTTTGGACTTGTCCACTTTGACTTCTGCGATGGCAACTACCATGTGGATATGAGCAGTGGCGATATCACGGTCTTCGATTTTGATAACTGCATCTACTGCTGGTACATGTTCGACCTTGCGCATGTGTGGACGCACGGTGTCGGCTGGTGCATGCAGGAGAGAGACCCGAAGAAACGCATAGCATTTATGGACCACTATTTCGAGACGGTCCTGGAAGGATACCGGACTGAAACGGATGTGGCACCGGAACTTCTCGAGAAGCTGCCGCTTTTTATCGACATGACGCTTGTTGAGTTGCTGGTGGACGAGTTTGAGTGTGCGGAAAGAGAAGGCGAACTTCCGGACGACGAGGACATCGGGATCCCGATGCAGATCCTTATCCACGACGTTCCCTACTCAGGCATGGGCGAGCAGTGGTAAATACGCATATCCTCCCTTCAAATGGTATAATCGTAATAGTACTTTTGGGGGAGGATATTAGTAATGGGATTCTTAGATAACTTCAAGCAGGCAATGGAAGCGGCAAAGGAAGCCGCGAACAATAATATTGAGAGACAGCGCGCGGAAAAGGCAGCGGCGGAAGCGGCACAGAGACCGCAGGCAAGACCCCAGCCGGCGCGTACGCAGAGCAGACTTCCGGAAGGCGTCGTGCAGGCAAATCTTATGCAGATGGATCCGATTCCGCTCGGCACCAATTCCAATGGACAGAATGTCATGGTAAGTATCTCCGGCGTGATCCGCGCAAAAGCGATGGGAGCAAGCTCGCTGGATTCTAACGCACAGAGAGTAGAAATAAAGAACATCGTGCGTGAGACCTTGACGAGAGAGCTCGCCCCGAACATCAACTCTATGGGCGATCTGAAGTTCCTGATGCTGACGGCGAACCGGCTGAACCCGGTCGTGATCGAAGCGATCAAGGCACGCGGATATGAAGCCGCATTTACGATGCCGCTGGTGATCAGACCTGTTCAATAACACAGTGGATTGCAAAGGAGCAGATCGGCTGACTTATGAATAAGAAAATCTGGAAAGAGATCTTCTCGTATGTGATGATCATGATCGGTGCAATGATGGCAGCCTTTTCGGTTGCCTGTATTCTGCTTCCGAACGACGCGATCGACTATGGAACTGCGGGTGTGGCGATCATTATCAGTAAGATGACAGGGTTCTCCCTTTCGCCATGCGTACTTCTGGTGTTCGCACCTTTTATCGTCATAGGATTTCTGGTCCTCGGCGCGAGATTCAGCATCAAGGCGCTCTTTGGCGCGATCATCTACACGGTCGGACTCGATGTTTTTGAAGAGATCCCGTTTGAACTGAATACCGAGCA
>DBYF01000079.1:3479-5457 GCA_002310155.1 Mageeibacillus sp. UBA1193
TCGGAGATCTTTGCCAACGTCGTGATCAAGAAACTGTCGGAGAAGACCGGCAAGAACTTCAGTATGTCCGGTATCCTGATCGGATTCAACGCATGCGTCTATGGTGCGGCCTTTATCCTCATCAACAGGAATGCCGCGCTGCTCAGTCTTCTCGTATTCTTCGTCGCGACGGCGGTCATCGACCACTTTACCGATCACTTCGAAGCGATCAAGCAGGTGACCATCATTACGAAGGAGCCTGACAAGCTTGTTGATGCGATCAAGACGAAACTGAACAAGACCTGCACCATCATGGATTCCTATGGTGCGATCGCAGGTGAGAATAAGACTCTGATCTGCTACGTGAACTACTTCGAGCTTCAGAAGATGAAGGAGATCATCTCGGAGCACAAGGGCACGTTCAGCACGGTATCGACGATCGATGAGATCTTAAGATAAGCGACTCTTCAGGCGGAGAATAAAGAAGACACCTGACCCGAAAGGAGACTGTTATGGGCTTAGATATTTATGCAGGAACCCTTACCCGTTATTATGCAAGAAACTGGAAGACCTCTGTGCAGCAGTGGGGAGAAGCCAATGGTGTGAACATTAATATCGTCCGTAACGAACCGGATGATGTGCAGATCGCATCTCCCAAAGAGATCCTCGCCGGTGTGACCGGGTGGAAAGAACAGTTCCTCGCCGTTTACGGTCAGCATATCACGGAGCCGCTTCTATGGAATGAAGATAATGACGTAACACCATACTACACCGACAAACCAGACTGGTGCGCGATGGAAGCACTTTTCCTTTATATCGCCTGCAAGTATCTGAGGACGGACGTTCCGAAGATGGTGAAGAAGAACTTCTCTGTTTTCGACGAGCCGGTCTATAAGGAATTCAAGCAGTCAGAAAGAGATATTTTCTCTCTTACAGACGGCGCAGGATGGTGGCTTCCCATCAGGGATGCATTTATGGTCGACTCCTGTCTTCCTACGGGACAGGAAAAAACATTCGGAACGTTGGGCATGCTGAAGAGCGAGCTTATGGAGATCAACGCAATCGAGTGGAATGCAGATGAGCAGACGATCCTGGACTGGAGCACGGAGGAAGGCTATCCTACCGATGCGGTCTACGGAAACGGTAAAGTCGAGTATGTGGCGAACAATGAAGAGTACGATACTATTTCTCTGGCGAAGTTCGCATTCTCCATCTTATGGCAGGCGGTAAAGCATGCCGAGGAACATGGAACACTCATCATTTTCGATTACTGATCTGAGGATGAATTATGAAAAGAGTAATACTGACAAGTAACCTCGGAGGGTCCGAGAAGATCGACGGCGTGCGTTTTCCCGCGAAGCTGGAAGAAGGAAACGGTCAGCTCGATCTGATAAAAACGTTCTGGAAAGAGGAGGCGAAAGTCCTCTTCATCACTGCGTCTCCGGACGATGCCGAGAGAAACAGCAGTACGATCCGATGCTTCAAGGATGCCTTCCCGATGAGCGGGCTTTCCGTGTCGGAGATCCTTATGTGCGATAGAGAAAACATGGCTCTTGTGGACGATCTTTCCGGGATCGATGTCATCATCCTGACCGGAGGTCATGTGCCGACAGAGAACGTGTTTTTCAAAGAACTGGGACTTCGTGAAAAGCTCCGGGACTTCGACGGACTTGTGATCGCATGGAGCGCCGGATCGATGAACTGCGCGGATACGGTATATGCCGGACCGGAAATTCCGGGCGAAGCGGTCGATCCGGATTTCAAGCGCTGGATCACCGGANNTGGGACTTACAAAGATCAATATCTTTCCGCATTTTTCAGACCTTCGCTATGACATGCTCGACGGGATGCGACTGATCGAAGACATCACTTTCTCCGACAGTATGGGACACGAGATCATCGCGATCAATAACGGATCCTACATCGTCTGTGAGGAAGATGGAGAGACGGTCTATGGCGAAGCCTACCGCATCCTGGACGGAAAGATCGAGCAGATCTG
>DBYF01000079.1:5499-16801 GCA_002310155.1 Mageeibacillus sp. UBA1193
TATGGAATTTGACGGCAGTCAGGTCCTGATCGGAAAAGGCGCGCAGGCGGAAGTTTTCCGTTATCAGGGATACGCATATAAAGTTTATAAAAACACCTATCCGGCGGAGTGGATCGCGTTTGAAAAAGACCAGCAGAGAGCGGTCAATGCGCTGGGACTCTGCCCGGTCCGTTACTACGATACGGATGACGCACACATCATTAAGATGGATCTCATCGAAGGAGAACAACTTGAGGATAAGGTCCTGAATGGATACGTCGAGGGATTCGGCATCCTTGCGGATGCTTTCCGGAAAATACACGCCGCGCCGATCGACGGTATCAAGATGCCGCCGATGATCGCGACAGCCGGTATGGGATTAAGTGAAGAGGATAGAAATACGATCTTCCCGATCATCAACCGCCTTTCTGAGAAATACCCGCCCTGCATCTGTCATCTGGACATACATTTCCTGAACATCATGATGCCTGTAGACGGGTCGGAATATGTGATCATCGACTGGATGAACGCCCGAATCGCGCCCGCTATATTTGACTACGCGAGGACCTACATGATCTTCGATGAAGCATCGCAGGAAGGGTTAGCGGTATACAAGAAGTGCGTCGAGGACGACATCAAGGCGCTGGGTATCTCTGACGAAGATTTTCAGGATGCGCTCAAGGTAAGTTCCATCATCCGTAAAAGAGAGAAGAATTAAACCGTAAGGTGAATGCGGAAGAACCTGTTGGTGCGATAGAATATAAAAAGAGAAACAGCGTTCAAGGAGTAGACGATGATCGATATTCGCAGAGCCGTAAAAGAAGATTTCGAGGTCCTCGAAGAGCTTTACAGGGAGCTTGAAGAGGATGGCGTTTTTTACCAGCCGCAGCACTTCGTACTGAGCCCGAAAGGTGCCAGATCGGAGTATATGGCGGGGATCCTGGGAAGTGACAATCAGGCGCTTTTCGTTGCCGAGGATGATGGTAAGGTAATCGGATTCGCGCATGTGGTGCTCATCAAGAGCAAGCCGTTTTCGTGCCTTAAGCCGGAGCTGGCGATGTACCTTCAGGATCTGGTCGTTACCGCGGAATACAGGAACCGCGGAATCGGATCGGTGTTTATGGATACGGTAAAGAAATACGGGAGAGAAAACGGCGCGGATTTCTTCCGCACGCAGGTCTTCCCGGGGAATACGGACGGGCTGCGTTTCTATAAGAGAAACGGCTTTACCGAGACGATGATCACGATCGAAAGTCCGCTCTGAAATGAGGTCAGCATGATTGAGAACAGTCGACAGTTTTACGAAGAAAAAGTCGCGCCGATGATCCATGAGAAATTCGGCGCATATGAGTCGCGCATTGCCGTGGGACTGGTCGGAGAGGGTTCGGACTGCTTCGGCTACGACGACGATATCTCACGTGACCATGACTTCGGAACGGGCGTGTGCCTGTGGATCACGGACGAGGACATTGAGTTATTTGGAAAAGAACTTGGCGAAGCCTACAATGCGCTTGTTGATGAGAAAGAGAGATCTTATCTGACCGCGCGTCTCCGTGAACGAAGAGGCGTCATGTCGATCCATTTTTTCTATTCCAACATCCTTCAGATCGACTGCGATACGAAGGGATGCACGATGAGTGTGAAACAGTGGTTGAAGCTCGATCACGCATGTCTTGCCACTGCGGTAAACGGAGAAGTATTCAGAGACGACCTTGGTGCTTTTACCGCATTTCGAAATCTTCTTCTCGACTATTATCCGGAGCTAGTCTGGAGGATCCGTATCGCGGAAAAGATGCATGAATATTCCGCGGCACTCCAGGTCAATTACGCGCGGTGCATGACGAGAAAAGATACCGTCTCGGCACAGATCTGCAAAGTGCGTGGAATGGAAGCAGCGATGGAGCTGTTCTTCCTTCTTAAACGCACCTATCCGCCGTACTATAAGTGGACGTTCCGTGCGCTTCGGGAAATCGATGAGAAAGGTGAATTTACAGCCCGCATCCAGGAGCTCGCGGACGAGAAGTGCAACTTAGAAGCGTGGGAAGATACGAAGTACAACCCGAACCGTCTGAACCTGAAGGACCACATCGTGTGTCTTGCGGAAGACATCGGATACGATCTTGCTGAGCTCCTGAAAAACGAGGGATTCACAAACCGTATGAACCCCTATCTGGAGTCGGATGTCAGGCGGGTACTTGAACCTATCGAGAGATGATCTTCGGAACCAAGCGGGCGGACTTGTGAAGAACAAAGGAGAGACAGCATGAACTATTTCATAGAAGGTCTTCAGGGCAGTGGAAAGACGACACTGGTCGGGCAGCTTTCCGAGAATTTCCCGAACTATAAAGCGGTCCGCGAAGGTGAGTATTCTCCCGTGGAACTGGCTTGGTGCGCATATCTTACCAGGGAAGTGTACGAAGAAAAACTGGAGAAGTATCCGGAGCTTCGTGAGCAGATCAAAGAAAAAACTTATTTCGAAGATGACCGTGTCATCGTGTGCTATACGAAAGTCGTCACGGAAGACAGAAGCTTCTACCAGGACATGGAGCAGTATGAGATCTATAACAACCGAGTGTCTTTTGACGAGTTTAAGAAGATCGTTCTGACGAGGTTTAGAAACTGGAGCGGGGACAAGTATATCTTCGAGTGCTCGCTCTTTCAGAACATCGTCGAGGACATGATGCTTTTCCGTGTCTGCACGGATGACGAGATCGTTGATTTCTATAAGGATGTTCGAAAAGCACTTGAGGGCAAGAAGTATCACATCATGTACCTGAAGGCGGAGGATATCCACGGCAATCTTCAGGTGATCCGTAAGGAACGTTCAGATGAGAACGGAAACGAAATGTGGTTCCCGCTGATGATGAACTTCTTCGACAACTGCCCGTATTCAAAAGCGAAGGGAACTTCCGGAGAAGAAGATCTGATCGCACACTTTGCCCACCGCCAGGAACTGGAGATAAGGATCCTGAATGAAGTTTTCGAGGGACATTTTTCCGTACTCCTTCGCGGCGTGAAACTGGTGCCGGTGAAGAAGGAAGATCTAGAGACCGTATGGAAGATGCAGATCGAGGCCTTTTCGGGGCTCCTACAGAAGTATCAGGACTACGATATGAGTCCCGGTGCGGAGAAACTCGATAAGATCGAAGCACGCTTTAACCAGCCGTGGACGACCTACTATTTCATCGTGGCGGAGAATAAGAACGTCGGTGTCATCCGCGTCGTCGATAAGAAAGACGGATCGAGAAAACGCATCTCGCCGATCTGGATCATGGAGGAATTCCGCGGGAAAGGATACGCGCAGAAGGCGATCCTCGAAGCAGAGAAGATCTACGGACCGGATCACTGGTGCCTCGATACGATCCTTCAGGAGAAGGGAAACCTTCACCTGTATGAGAAACTTGGCTACCGGAAGACAGGTCAGGTAGAGCACATCAACGACCGTATGGACATCGTATTTTATGAGAAAGACTGACACGTAGATGTGTCAGCCGGAACAAGGAATTATGGAGAATAACTTTGAGTAACGAACAATACATTAAAGATAACGAACATGCCTGGGATAAACGTGCTGAGAACAACGACCAGTGGTCGATCCCGGTATCTGAAGAAGAAATCGCGGAAGCGAAAAAAGGAAACTGGTCCATCTTCGTCACACCTGTGAAGCGTGTGCCGAGAAACTGGTTTCCGGAAGAGATGAAGGGAAAGAAGATCCTCTGCCTCGCAGGTGGCGGCGGTCAGCAGGGCCCTGTCCTCGCGGCAACGGGCGCGGATGTTACTGTATTCGATAACAGCACCGGCCAGCTGGGAAAAGACCAGATGGCGGCAAAAAGAGACGGCCTTACGATCCATACCGTGCAGGGCAACATGCAGGATCTTTCGATGTTCGGGGATGAGTCTTTTGACGTTATCGTACATCCCTGGTCCAATAACTACGTCAACGACATTCTTCCGGTGTGGAGAGAGTGTGGACGTGTCATTAAGAAGGGCGGCTTCCTGATCTCCGGCTTCGGCACTCCGCTCGAGTATATCTTCGATCCGGCCAAGCTCGAAAAAGGCGAACTGGAACTGAAGTATTCGATCCCCTACGCGGATATTGATCATCTCGACGATCCGAAGGTCAAGGAGATCGCGGAGGCAGAAGGTTATTCCTGGGGTCATCCGATCGAGGAGCAGATCCAGGGACAGATCGACGCGGGATTCGTGATCTGCGGCTTCTATGAGGACCGCGGATGCTTCGCGCTCGATAACTACATTAACACTTCCATGGCAACCAAAGCCGTGAAGGTGTAAGGAGAAAGAGAAATGAGTTACCTGATCGACGGTCACATTCATATCGAACGAGGCCCGTATACGCCGGAGTGGATCGATCAGTTCGTGAAGCGTGCGCAGGAGACGGGTATCGATGAGATCCGTCTTCTCGAGCATACCTTCCTCTTCGAAGAGTTCGTCCCGATGTATGAATCCACATGCAGGAAGAGTGCTTTTGTGGACGCGTGGTTCCAAAGAGTCGGCGGAAAAAGAAAACTCGACGAGTATCTGGAACTGATCGAAAAGATCCGATCCCGGGAGTACCCGGTGAAGATCAAGTTCGGGATGGAGATCTGCTACTTTAAGGAGTGGGAGGATTTCATCGCGGAGCATGTAAAAGACAAAGGTTTCGACTTCCTTCTCGGCAGTATGCACTTCGTGGATGACTTCGCGTTCGATCACACCGCTGAGCTCTGGGAAGGGCACGATGTGGATACGATCTACAGAAGGTATTTTGAGGACTCCGTCTGCCTGGCAGAATCCGGAATCTTCTCCGGTATCGGACATCCGGATACGATCAAGCTCTTCGGACATAAGGCGTCTTTTCCGTTGACGGAATACTACGAGGCTCTGGCAAAAGCACTCGCCGGGAGCGGCATGTACGCCGACCAGAACAGCGGTGCTTTCAGAAGATGTCCGGACACAGCAGGTTTTGGCATGGATCCCGAACTCATTTCAATCTTAAAAAAGCACAATGTACCGATCATCACCTCATCGGACGCGCACTGTCCGGAGGATGTCGGGTACATGATCAAAGAGCTGGAAGAGCAGATTAGAGGAGGTGACTAAATCGTTGATTCGTGAAATTAGTCACCCGCTCTGGACAAGAATAGTGGACTAATATGGGTTTTTGCAAGATTAGTCACCTGGGCTAGACACGTTTAGTGGACTAAAATGCAATTACAGAAAATTAGTCACCCTGAATAGCCGAAATTAGTGGACTAAATCAAGAAAGAAAGATTTTAGTCACCTTTTTCTTGATTTAACAGGTGACTAATTCTGGAATCTGATCGATTAGTCCACTAAATGGAGAAATTGGGTGTGACTAAAACCTGATATCTGGAATTTAGTCACCTCATACGCGTTTCCCCATATCAGAGGGAGCGAGATGCACGGAAAGAGGTAATAGCAAGATGAATATTACAACGAAACAATTTCAATTACCGGAGGATCTCAATATCGTGTGGGATTTTCTGACTGATATTTATGAGAAGGGTGCGGACAATGGTGTGGCTGCACCATTCTTCGAGTACGCCATGAATTCCATGTGGATGGATAAGTCATACACGGACCGCGACAGACTGTGGTTTGACGGAGATAAGGTCGTGGCGCTGGTCTTCTATGAAGATCCGGTGACAAACATTTTCTTTAATGTCCGGAGAGGCTATGAGTTTCTCGTGGACGAGATGATCGACTATGCGGTCGAGAAAATGCCGAACTTCGATGACCAGCAGCAGTTTGTTCTTTTCGGCGGGCAGGAATGCCTCATAAAAGCTGCGGAAAAGCGCGGTTACAAGAAGGTTTTTGAGTACGAAGACAGAGTCTTCGATTTTGAAAACGAACTGAACTATGAGCTTCCCGAAGGATACCGGTTTGTCGATCCGGACAAGGTGGATATCCTGAAACTGGCCAAGGTCCTCTGGTACGGATTCGGCCATTCGGAAAGAGGCGAGTTCGTCGACTGGGATAAGGAAGATGATTCGGACGACTGGACACCGGCCAAGCAGTACCGCTGTATCTCGAAAGCCGCGAAGAACCTGTCTCCGCATGAAACACATGATTACGATGTCATCGTCGAAGATGAAACAGGCGAATACGTATGTTATTCCGGCATGTGGTGGGTCCCGGAGAATCACCTGGCCTACATGGAGCCGCTGTGCACGCATCCTGACCATAGGAGAAAAGGTCTCGCGGCATCTGCACTTACGCTCCACTATCGCCGCATGAAAGCTCTTGGCGCGACACATATGACCGGCGGAGGCGATCCGTTCTATGAGAAGATCGGTTACGGGAAAGGATTCCACTGGACTTTCTGGAAAAACCAGTGACTGAAAAAACCTCTTGAAAACAATTTTTAATCATATTAGGCTTCATATAGGACGTCCAAATCCTGACAAAAAAGAGGCATAAGATGAACAGAGAAGAGTTTCACAGATTCATAGAAACAAGCACCGGAAACGAGAGCAATATCCTTCAGATCTGCGCCATCCGGGACGGAAAGATCGTGTACGATGACTGCTGGCACAGCTTTGCGCCCAGGGACGCGATGAATGTCATGTCCGTGACCAAGGGTGTCATGGCGCTCCTTACCGGGATCGCGGTCACGAAAGGGTTTATCCCGGACGTGGACAGGCCGGTGATCAGTTACTTTCCGGAATACACGGTAAAGCGCGGGGAGAAGACGATCTACGATGTGACGATCCGTCACCTTCTGACCATGACGGCGCCGTATAAGTACCGCTCGGAACCATGGAAGAAAGTCTGTACTTCCGAAGACTGGACCGTTGCGGCGCTCGACCTTCTCGGCGGGCGATCCGGCATTACTGGAGAGTTTAAGTATGCGACGCTCGGGATCCAGATTCTGACAGGCATCCTCGAGAAAGCGACCGGCGAAAAGTGCATCGACTTTGCCAACCGGAATCTCTTCCGGCCGCTCGGTATCCCGGACATCGTCCCTCATGGAGACAGCAGCAAAGAGGACCAGCTCAATTATGTGATGAGCAAGCTTCCGAGAAAGCACGAATGGTACTGCGATCCGAAGCAAACCGTTACCGCCGGATGGGGACTGTGCCTGTCGGCCACGGATATGGCGAAGATCGGGGATCTTGTTCTTCACGGAGGAAGACACGGAGATGAGCAGATCCTTTCCGAAGAGTACGTGAAAGATATGCTCACACCGAAGCAGAAACTGGGAGAGATGTTCGCATTCATGGAATACGGATATCTTTGGTACAAGCCGCACAAAGATAAGGAAGTCTACGCGGCGATCGGAGATTGCGGTAACATTATCTATGTGGATATGACCGAGGGCATCTCGGTCGGCATCAACGGCACATTCAAGCCTAGGATATTTGACAGAGTGGAATTCATTGAAACGAAAGTGATTCCGATGAAAAAAACACATAAGCATTTGAAAGGATGACAGCATGATCAAAAGAATTCAGGACAGAGATGAGAAGCAGAAGATCGCAAGGCAGGTCCTCGAGGGACTGACGGAGTGGTTCGAGGTCGAAGAGAGCCGTGAAGGATATATCTCCGACTGCAAAGACTGGATCTTCTTCGCAGCGGAAGAGGACGGACATTGCGCGGGTTTCCTGTGCCTTAAGGAGACGGGAAAAGAGACTGTAGAACTTGCCGTGATGGGCGTTCTGAAAGAGTACCACAGAAACGGCATCGGCCGTCAGCTCGTCGAGAAAGCGAAGGCGGAAGCGGCTTTCCTTGGGTATTCCTTTATGCAGGTCAAAACGGTTAAAATGGGTGTGTACGAAGACTATGACCGGACCAACCGCTTCTATCTTGCCTGTGGATTCAAGGAATTCGAAGTCATTGAAACGATTTGGGATGAAGCGAATCCGTGTCAGATCTATGTTATGTCGTTAGCATAAAAGCAGTCTTTCCTATCACGGAAAAGACAGAAAGAGGATAAGCATGATCAAAGCGGTATTTGTGGACTTTTACGGGACGATCGTTCATGAAGACGGCGAAGTCATAAAGAGAATCACGGACATCATCTACAGCGCCGGTAAAGCCGAAAACAAGGGCGAGATCGACGCGTTCTGGTGGAACGATTTCCAGCAGATGTTCCTGCACTCGGAAGGAGATACTTTTGAGACGCAGCGCGATCTGGAAAGAAAATCACTTCAGCATACGCTCGAGAGATTCCAGTGCCCCGCGAGCGCCGATGAACTTAGCGGACTGATGTTCGCGCACTGGGTCAAGCCTCCGATCTTTGAAGATAGTAAGCCTTTCTTCGAGAAGTGCCCGCTTCCTATCTACATCGTTTCGAATATCGACACGGCGGATATTATGAGCGCAATCGAGTATCACGGACTTCAGCCCGCGGGTGTTTTTACCTCCGAGGATGCGCGCTCCTATAAGCCGCAAAAAGCACTGTTCGAGTACGCATTGAGCAAGACCGGCCTACAGCCTAATGAGGTCATTCACATCGGTGATTCCATGAGCAGTGATGTAAAAGGCGCAGGATCCGTCGGGATCCGCGCCATCTGGCTCAACCGCTTCGGGAAAGAAGTTCCGGAGGGTGTCGAGAGTATCGCGCTTCTGACAGAACTTTTCGAAAAGGAGATCCTCGCATGATCGAAGTCAAACATATCAAGATCGGAACCGATAACTGCTACATCGTGTCCGAAGGTAAAACAGCTATCCTGGTCGATACCGCCAGCGGTGCAGGGCTTGAGAAGGTGACCGCGGAGTGCGATAAGTACGACATGAAATTGATCGTGCTGACGCACGTGCATTTCGATCACGCGGAGAACGCAGCGGCGCTCTCGAAAAAGTACGGCATCCCGGTTGCGATCCATCCGAGTGATGAAGAGCTTTTCATCAGTTTTGACAAGCAGCCTTTAAAGCCGGTAGGACTCGTCGGACGAGTCGTTCTCGGACTGTCGAAAAAGGTCTTAAGAGAAACGAAAGTAGAGCGTCCTGAGAATCTGATCTTTGTAAAGGAAGGAGACGATATCAGCTCATATGGGATCCCCGGAAAGATCCTGGAAACACCCGGTCATACGAATGGTTCTATCAGTGTGGATGTAGCCGGGAAACACCTGCTCGTTGGTGATGCGCTCGACAACTGGATCAAGCCGGGCAACGCGCATCTGTACTACAATAAAGAAGCGACGAAAAAGAGTATGGAGAAACTTCGCGCATTAGGTGAGCGCACTGTTTACTACGGACACGGAAAACCTACACCGAACGGTAAATACTGAGTGCAGGAAAACAGGGAGGAAGTAACATGGCAGACGTAATCAAGATCAATGACAGCACTTGGAGAATTGAAGATGGCGGAGTGAGATTCCTCCTTTTCTGCGGAACGGAAAAAGCCGCGCTCATCGATACGGGAATGACCGTGCCGAATGCGAAAGAAATTGCAGAAGGGATCACAGATCTTCCGATCGTTCTGATCAACACCCACGCGGATCCGGATCACATCTCCGGTAACGCTTCTTTTCCTGAATTCTACATGTCTCCGAACGAGGAAGAAAACTACAGAAACTTCAAGGGACAGGGTACGATCCTGCCGGTAAAAGAAGGCGATGAGATCGACCTCGGCGGACGTGTCCTTCGTGTGATCGATATCCCGGGACATACTCCCGGAAGCATCGCGATCCTCGATGTGAAGAACAGGGTCCTGGTCAGCGGCGATACCGTCTCGGACAGTCATATCTTCATGTTCGGCCCGATGAGAAATCTTGATGATTATATTGCGAGCCTCGGACACCTTTCCGAGTATGCGGATCAGTTCGATGAGATCTATCCGATGCACGGCTCCTTCCCGGTTTCTCCCGACCTGATCGGACAACTGAAAGAGGGTGCGGAACAGGTCCGTGCCGGCGAGGTTACAGGAAAAGAAGTCGAGTTCTACGGAAACAAAGCACTCCTTTATAAATTCCCCTATGCGGGACTTCTCTGCGATCTGAAATAAGAAAAAACTTCTCCTGAACAGGAAAAATCTCTTGAACAAAACCGAACAAATGTGCTACAATGTAGAAGTCGACAAATCCATAACAAGGAAGGTGTCTATATGAACGAATTTATTGCATATTGCGGCTCTGGACTGCGAGAAGTGTGAAGCACGTATCGCGACGATGAATAATGATGATGCGCTTCGTCAGAAAGTGGCGAAAGAGTGGTCTGTCATGAACGAAGTCGAGATCACGCCGGAGATGATCAACTGCACAGGATGCCGTGTTCCGGGTGTGAAATTTCCTTTCTGTGAATCCATGTGTCCGATCAAGATCTGTTCTTCGGAAAAGAAGTACGAGACATGCGCTGACTGCAGCGAAGTCGCTTCTTGTGAGAAGGCGGCGATGGTCCTCGGAAACAATATGGAAGCCAGAGAGAACCTCGGGATCAGCGGGTCTTTCTCATAACGTCATAACATAAGTGATCGCCATTTGCGGCATCGATCACGTTATATTCGATCTCGGTATATCCACGCTTAAGATAGATTCTTTTGGCAGGGAAAGACGCATCCAGTTCGATCGTATCGAAGGACGAAAAGATCTTCTCTTCAGCAAAGTCCATCAGTGCTTTTCCGAAGCCCTGATGCTGACATTCGGGAAGAACGAAGAGCCTGCAGATGTGATTCTCAGCGACTGTTACCGTGCCGACGGTCTTTCCGTCAACATTCAGAAGGTACACGTTTCCATTTGAAATATCGGAAACGATCTTATCCATCGAATGATGCCGGCTGAAGAATTCGACCGCACCTGCCGGATAGTATTTCGGATATACCGTGTTGATCGTGACTTGAGTGATCTCGTAAACGATATCTGCATCTTTAGGCTGAGCAATGGTGATCTTTCTGTCCATGATCCTTCTCCGTTGTCTTCTAGATTGATTCAGATTGTATCACGGAACCTGCTGAAAGAGGCTATGCTATACTGAACGAAAACAGACTATTTTTAGGCATTGCGCTCTTAACGCTTTAAAGAAAAAGGAGTTAAAAATGAAACAGCACTATAAAGAAATGCCATCTTCCCTTCAGGGAACATATGCTGAGTTTTCCAGGAATTTCGGGTTCGACTGGAAAGAATTCATTATGGGGATCCCGACACCGATGTTCCTCGTAACGACCTACAAATCCAACGGTCAACCGAACGCGACCATGCAGTCGTGGGCAACGTTTACCAGCGCGGATCACGGCAACGGATACTTCGCTGTTCTTGCCAGTGTTACAAAAGGCGGACACCTTCATCAGACGCTGAACGAGAAGAAAGAAGCGGTCATCAATTTCATGTCTTCGGACAAGTACGAAGACTGCATGAAAACGATC
>DBYF01000079.1:16844-18275 GCA_002310155.1 Mageeibacillus sp. UBA1193
GAAGGCTTCCTGGGTCGATGCGCCGATGGTAGAAGAATGCTTCATGAATCTTGAATGCAAGTATCTCTGGGAGAAGGAGATCGTTCCCGGAGATGATCACGTAATGGTGTGTCTCGAAATTGTTGGAGGACATATTGACGAAGAATTCCTCGCGGACCGCTTTGGAGAAAAGAGTGTTTCATATAACATCCACTACCCGATGGATCCAAATAGCGTGAAAGAAAAAGGATGCGACTATGTCGCAGGTCTGAAGGTTACAAACCGATCTTACGAATATTGATTTAGGAGAAAAATGAAATGAGCAATATATACGAACAGTGTCCTGTACTTGAAAATGAAAGATGGCTGATGCGTTTCGTCAAAGAGGAAGATTCCGAAGATCTTCTGAAAGTATACGGGGACAAGCAGGCGCTTCCGTTTTTCAACAGCGACAACTGCCACGAAGATAACTTCTATTACGACACGAAGGAGAAGATGGATAACGCGATCCGTTTCTGGCTCGAATCTTATGAAGGAAAATGGTTTGTCCGCCTGACAATAATCGATAAACATATCTCCAAGGCCATTGGTACAATAGAGATGTTCCACAGGCCGTCGGATGATGAATTCGATGGTGACGGACTGATCCGTCTGGACGTAAGATCCGACTATGAGAAATCCGATGAACTGCAGGAGATCTTCGCACTTCTGATCCCGGAGGCGTACGAGCTTCTTGACTGTGAAGAGATCATCACGAAGATCCCGCTTTATGCGGTAGAGAGGATCGACGCGGCGAAGAAGTTTGGCTTTGAGAAATCAGACAGATTCCTCGTCGGCGGCGAAGACCATTACGCGTACAAGAACTACTGGGCGATCAGAAAGAAATAAGAGAGACAACATGAAGTACGGCATTATAGATTACGAGATCATCGGCGAGGGAATGCCGGTCCTGATCATCCACGGATGGGGGATCGACAGGACCACGATGCAGGCTGCTTTTGAACCTGTATTTACTAAACTGGATGGATACAAACGTTTCTATATCGATCTTCCGGGAATGGGAAGATCCGAGCATGGAAATGTAAAGAATTCGGATGACATCCTCGAGATGCTTCATAGCTTTGCGACCGATATTATCGGAGAGAAGTTTATGATCGTCGGACAATCATACGGCGGACTTCTCGCGAGAGGATTCGTAAACAAGTATGGCGATCTTATCACGAAGATGATCCTTCTTGTCCCATGTGTGATCCCCGGAGTCAGACAGGGCCGGGTAGAGCCACTTGTTGCGGTAGAACGTGATGATGAATTCCTGGCAACGCTTACAAAGGAAGAGTATGACAGC
Source organism: Mageeibacillus sp. UBA1193 (assembly GCA_002310155.1). GTDB lineage: Bacteria > Bacillota > Clostridia > Saccharofermentanales > Saccharofermentanaceae > Scatonaster. The sequence goes on from DBYF01000079.1 coordinate 18,169, forward strand.
TTTACCCTGATGAATGTCAGACTGACGGAACCTGTGTGGAAGAGATACCGTGAATACCTCATGCCGGCACTGGCAAGAGCCGACTGGGATTTCCTCAACACAACACT
>DBYF01000052.1 GCA_002310155.1 Mageeibacillus sp. UBA1193
GGACTTGCCGAGATGTATCAGGACTACATCGACGGTAAGAAAGAGATCCGTGAGATCAACATGGAGTTTAATGCGCGTTATGTATCCGGAAATGAAGGACCGGAGAGATCCGGGTGCAGTTATGCTGACTGATATGAAAGTCAGCTTTTCGGAAAGGAATAAACATGACAGCAGATCTTGGTAAAACAAATTGGAGCCAGTCCGTCGGCGGTGTGTGCATCAGGGACGGTAAGGTCCTGCTTGCACGTCACACATACGGCGCCGGAAAGGGCATGCTGATCATTCCGGGCGGATATGTGGATTTCGGAGAGACTCCGGAGGAGACTCTGGTGCGAGAATACCTGGAAGAAACAGGCGTTACCGTAAAGGCAGGAAAGCTGATCGGGATGCGATTCAGTGCGAAGGATTGGTATGCTGTTTTTGAAGCATTATATGTCGAGGGCGAAGCCAGATCGGATGGCGACGAGAACGACAAAGTCGTATGGATGGAAATAGATGAAGCACTCGCTGATGAAACCGTTCCGGATCTGACAAAAAAGATGATCCGATGCGCGGTTACCGGCGAGGGTTTCGAACTGATCCCGTATGAGTCCAAGACACCGGGAAGAAATCTCTATTCGATTCCTAAAGATTGTAAATGAAACTGATAAGCGGTTACATGAGGGATGAAGTTGTTTATTGGTGCGCAAATGGTGAAGGAGCATCTCCCGGCTGTTCACTAAAGAACTCTGCCATCTCGGCTTCGAGAGGATCGATATAATCATCATCCACGCTGATCTTTGACTGTTCCTGCATGAATTCAACATTCTGAGCCGCATTACACATTGTGCAGCGCAAAGCTTCATCCGGTAACATCAATCCGCAAACATGACACTGTTTCATTCGAGAGCCCTCCTCATCCTTTGGTAAAAATCCTGATATAATTATATCGTATTAATCTGGAGAAAAAACAACATTGATACTGACGTTATTTCTTACATTTGCAAAGATCGGGCTTTTTACATTCGGCGGCGGGTATGCCATGATCCCGCTGATCGAGAATATCTGCGTGGAAAAAAAGGAATGGATCTCACATGAGGATATGATGAATGTGACGGTGATCGCGGAATCGACACCGGGGCCGATCGCGATCAACTGCGCGACTTTTGTAGGATACAAACAGAAAGGAATTCTCGGCGCGATCGCAGCGACGCTGGGTGTCGTGCTTCCTTCGTTCGTCGTTATCTCCCTGATTGCTGCTTTCCTGGATAATTTCCTCGAGATCACATGGATCGCCAGTGCTTTTCGAGGGATAAGAATAGCAGTCGGGATCCTGATCTTCGACGCGGCTATCCGGATGATAAAGAAAATGCCGAAAAAAGCTCTTCCGTGCACGATCCTGATCGCTTCTTTTATTGCCATGATGCTGATCAATATTTTCGCATGGAACTTCTCTTCGATCTTTCTGATGCTGATCGCCGCAGTGATCAGTCTGGTGGTCTATCTTCTGTTCGGACCGCCGCCAAAGAAAGAAGGTGAGAAGCAGTGATCTTTCTGGAACTGCTCATCGGTTTTCTGAAGGTCGGCCTGTTCTCTTTCGGCGGTGCATACGCGGCGATTCCGCTGATCCGCGATGTGGTCCTGGCATATGGCTGGATGGATGAGGAAGCACTGGTGAATATGATCGCGATCAGCGAAAGTTCTCCGGGACCGATCATGGTGAATCTGGCAACTTATGTAGGATATGAAAAAGGCGGGATCCCGGGTGCGATACTTGCGACATTTGCCGTCGTGCTTCCGGCATTCCTGATCATCCTTCTGATCATGGTCCTTCTTAAGAAACTTTTGGAAAAAGAACCGGTAAAGGCGATCCTGCGCGGACTGAAACCATGTATTATCGGAATCATTCTCGCGACGGGTGCATACATGATCGGAAAGACCTGTATCCCGCCGATGTATCAGGACGAAAGAGACTTCCTGCCCCTGATCCTGGCAGCGGCGCTTGCTATTATTTTCTTCGGTTCACGGGAATTCCTGAAAAAGAAAATGTCGCCAATCGTCCTGATCGTGATATCGGCAGGAATGGGAATACTTGCGTACGGGGTGTAACACATGAATAAAGACTGGTCAGAAAAGAACAAGAAGATGCAGCCTTGATTGGAAAAGAAGCGACGTTTTCGGAAGGCATCGATGTACTTATCGATCTTAGAAACGACCTCTTCGAAAAGATCACATCGATCGTGAATGAGTATCCGGAAGAGGCATTCTCTCTGATGCCGTTTGCCGGGGCGGAAGGCTACCATAGTAAGACGCTCGTCTACTCGATGTGGCACATCTTTAGGATCGAGGATATCGTGGCACACGAACTGATCGCCAAAGACAAACAAGTGCTTTTCACGAAGAACTGGTATACATGAGAAAGGTGATAATGCCATCTTTTGATGTTACAATAAACATGACATAGAGATGTCATGTTTAAGATGTTAGCATGTAGTTGGAGTGTGATCAGATGAAGATTGACCGACTTATCGGAATACTGTCTATACTGCTGCAGAAGGAGACGGTTACTGCACCGGAACTTGCCGAGCATTTCGAGGTGTCGAGGCGGACGATCAACAGAGACATCGATACTCTTTGCTATGCCGGAATACCGATCGAGACACGCCAGGGAACGGGCGGTGGTATCCGTATTGTAAGTGGGTACCGTGTGGATCGGACGATCCTGACTTCAAAGGATATGCAGATGATCCTTGCTGGTCTTCGAGGCCTCGACAGTGTTAGCGGAAGCAGTTACTACGGTCAGCTGATGGAGAAATTGAAGATAGGATCTTCGGATCTGGTCAGCGGAAATGACTCGATGCTGATCGATCTGTCGTCCTGGTATAAGGACTCGCTGACGCCGAAGATCAGTACCATCCAGGATGCAATCGAAGAGAGACACCTGCTGACATTCGATTACTATTCGTCTTCCGGAGAAGGGACACGTACGATCGAACCATACTATATCGTGTTCAAATGGGCGAGCTGGTATGTATGGGGATGGTGTCGGACAAGAAAGGATTTACGGCTTTTCAAACTGAACCGCATGGATAAAGTGAGAAAGTCGGAAAAGACGTTTGAAACCAGGGAAGTTCCGCTGCCGAATCTGTCGGAAGAAAAAGTCTTCCCCAAGAAGATCAAGGCGGTAGTGCTTTTCGAGCCGGATGTGAAGTGGCGGGTGATCGAGGAATTCGGGCTGAAGTGCTTCACGGAGACGGAGGACGGGAAACTTCTGTTTACCGCGGATTACACAGATATAGATTATCTAATCACATGGATAATGGGCTTTGGCGAGAAAGCGGAAATACTTGAACCGAAAGAAGCCAGAGAAAAAGTCCGAAGAATTGTCAAAGCATTGCAGAAGACGTACGGGAGGTAACACATGAATAAAGACTGGTCAGAAAAGAACAAGAAGATGCAGACCTTGATTGGAAAAGAAGCGACGTTTTCGGAAGGCATCGATGTGCTTATCGATCTTAGAAACGACCTCTTCGAAAAGATCACATCAATCGTGAATGAGTATCCGGAAGAGGCATTCTCTCTGATGCCGTTTGCCGGGGCGGAAGGCTACCATAGTAAGACGCTCATCTATTCGATGTGGCACATCTTTAGGATCGAGGATATCGTGGCACACGAACTGATCGCCAAAGACAAACAAGTGCTTTTCACGAAGAACTGGCTCAAGAAAACGAAGAGCCCGGTTATTACTACCGGCAATGAATTTCATGATGAGGGCATCGCGGAGTTTTCGAAGAAACTGGATGTGAAGGCCGTGTATGAATACTGCAAGTCAGTTATGGAATCTTCGAACGAGATCCTTCGCAAGCTGATGTATAAGGACATGAAGCGGAAGTTCACGGAGGACGATAAGAAGCAGATCCTCGACAGCAAAAGCGTGAGTACCGATGAGAGCGCAATCTGGCTGATCGATTACTGGTGTGGGAAGGATCTCCGTGGCCTTGTGAAGATGCCTTTCAGCCGGCACTGGATCNNGGATCATGCATATCGAGGCGATGTGCCGCATCACGAGCAGACTGGAACGCAAGTAAGACCTTAAGGAGAGAGCATGGAGAGAATCGAGAGCTACAACGCTTCTTTGAAGGATGCTGTGTTCGCGTTTACAGACGCGTGTTTCCGAAGCGTCGGGAAGGAATTCGAGCCCGACGGGAGGCATACGGACTATAACGATATAAAGACGCATTTCGACCGTTTCTGGTGCCTCCTTTCAGAGAACAAAGTGCTGGGAACAGTGGCGGTCAAGCGTCTGGACGAGACGACTTCCGAGCTGAAAGCACTGTATCTTGCACCGGAACTGCGCGGGAAGGGATATGGATATAAGATGCTCGATTTGGCGGTGCTTTTCGCGAGGGAAAAAGGGTACAAAAGAATCGTTCTGGATTCCATGTCGAAGTATGATGCTGCGCTGAAACTATATGAGAAGTATGGATTTACACATATCGGGCGGTACAATGATAACCAGAAAGCAGATGTGTTTATGGAGTATCGGTTCACAGGAAGAGAGGATTGAAAATGGCATCAAGTAAAGAGTATCTGGATTTTGTCCTGGAGCAGCTTTCCGGGCTGGACGATATCTCGTACAGGGCAATGATGAGTGAGTTCATCAT
>DBYF01000097.1 GCA_002310155.1 Mageeibacillus sp. UBA1193
GGTGAGCTGGAGCAGGAAGCCATCAACCAGCAGCTCGCTGAGAAGCAGGGTGCCGTTCTGGTCATGAAGGCCGAGCAGGCAAACCGTGCCGCCCAGAAGCAGCAGGAAGTTGAGATTACCAGAGCGGAGACCGCAAAGCGCACCACAGTCATCAATGCACAGGCTGAGGCAGAGCGCAAGAAGGCGGAGGCAGAAGGTGAAGCTGAGGCGAAGAAAGTATCTGCCGCAGGTAGCGCGGAAGCCCAGAAACTGACCGCAGCCGGTGAAGCCGAGGCCGCTGCCGTACGTAAGACACGTGAAGCAGCCGCACAGGCAGAAGCCAGAAAGACAGAGGCTGACGGTGCTGCCGCAGCCAGAAAGCTCGAAGCGGAAGGTGCCGCAACAGCACGTAAGACAGAAGCTGCCGCAGAGGCAGAGGCCGTAAAGGTACAGGCAGACGCGGAAGCAACAGCCACGATCGCGAAAGGTGAAGCGGAAGCCCAGGCCATCGCTGCCAAGGGTAAAGCAGAAGCGGAAGCCATCGAGGCAAAGGGTAAGGCGGAAGCTGAGGCCGCACGTGCACTGTCTGATGCACAGGCTGCAAACGACAAGGTCAACTTCGAACTGAAGAAGATCGAGATCGAGCAGAGCACACGCGTACAGGTCGCTACCAACATCGCGACAGTTATGGCTGAGGTCGGTAAGAACGCTAAGTTCTATGACTTTGGCGGCGGCGCGAAGCAGGAAGGCGGCGGAGATCTCCTGACCGGGATCCTCGGACGCATCCCGCAGGTCTTCGCGAAGGCAGACATGCAGAACCAGGCAATGAACGGTGAAGATCTCACCGATACAGTCAAGAAGCTGGTCGCCGCAGTCGCAGAGCCGATCAAGGGCAACAAGAAGACCACCACACTGGCGGATCTCGCAGGCGCGAAAGAGGCCGTGACAACGACCTCCTCTGCGAAAGTGATCGAGGCTCCGGACAAGGAGTAACGGATCACGAAGGTGAACAATTGAACAGCTGGCGCCGGTCTGGCAAGTAAGCGCTGACGGCGCGGCGCCGATGAAGGCGAAATGAGAAGGACCGTCTCGAAGTGAGAAATCACTATCGAGGCGGTCTTTTCTTCTTGAAAAGCACTTGTGCTTACGTTACTATTCTATTATCAGATGATGGCGACTAAAGACGGATGGAGGATTGCACTTCGTGGCATCGAAAAACAAACTTTCCACCAAGATCATTTTGATGGTAGAGGGGATCATCCTGATCACCAGTATCCTTTTCTGCACAGTTTCCGTAGTGCGTTCGAGAAACGCGATCCGTAAATCGATCCAGCAGCGTATGCTGGATATCGCGAACTGTGCGTCCGGCTCGGTCAATGGCGATGTCTTAAAGACGATCAACGAGACAAATATCAAAGGTCCCGCATATAATGACATTTTCGATAAACTTACCGTTTTCCGCGACAACGTCGATCTGGAATACGTGTATGCCCTGCGTGAGGCATCAGATGGAAGCTTCTACTTCGTCATGGACACTGACCCGGTCAGCCCGGCGTCTTACGGAAAAGAAGCGGAGTATACGGAAGCGCTCGCGAAAGCAGGCAGAGGTGAGGCCGCTGTCGATGAAAAACCTTACACTGACCAGTGGGGTGAATTCTATAGTGCATACAGCCCGGTCAAGGATTCGAATAAGAATGTCGTCGGCATCGTCGTTACCGACTTCTCTGCCGACTGGTTCGACGGGCAGCTCGCATCCCAGATCCGCTCGACCATTATCGGATATATCCTGATCCTCGTTTTTACACAGCTTATCGCTGCACTCCTCGTGCTTCTTACGGTAAGACCGTTCGTCCAGCAGCAGGGTGAACTTCTCGAAGAGAAAGTCAGAGCGGAGAGTGCCAACCAGGCTAAGAGTGACTTCCTCGCGAATATGTCCCACGAGATCAGGACACCGATCAACGCGGTGCTCGGCATGAATGAGATGATCATCCGTGAGAAGCAGCGAGCACTCGAACTTCCGAAGGCTGATTCACAGGGTGCGAGAGACGCGCTTCAGAATATCGGCGCGTATGCGATCGATGTAAAGAGCGCCGGAAACAATCTTCTCGCGATCGTAAACGACGTTCTCGATTTCTCGAAGATCGAAGCGGGACAGATCGATATCCAGGAAGCACCGTACCAGCTGAGCTCGGTACTGAATGACCTCAACAACATGATCCTTTTCAAGGCACAGGATAAGGAACTCGGATTCTCCATTGATGTGGATCCGACGATCCCGGATGGTCTCCTGGGTGACGAAGTACGCATCCGCCAGATCATCACGAACCTCCTGAACAACGCCGTTAAGTACACTGAGAGAGGCTTCATCAAGCTCACTCTCGCAGGCGAGAGATCCGATAAACAGATCACGCTCGTCGCTTCTGTCCAGGACACGGGTATCGGTATCAAGGACGAAGACAGAGAGAAGCTTTTCACCAAGTTCGAGAGACTCGAGATGGAACATAACAGCACCGTCGAGGGCACAGGTCTGGGTCTCGTCATCACGCAGAAGCTTCTCGAAATGATGAACGGTACGATCGACGTTAAGAGTGAATACGGCAAAGGCTCCACGTTCACCGTGAGGATCCCGCAGGAGATCGTCAACGATGTTCCGGTCGGAGATTTCCAGGCACGCTTCGAAGCGAACATGCTGGCCGCAGGTCCGTACCGTGAATCCTTCCGCGCGCCGGGAGTCAGGATCCTGATCGTCGACGATACGAAGATCAACCTGACCGTGGCGGTCAATCTCCTGAAGAACACGAAGATGCGCATCGACACGACGACGTCCGGACTCGAGGCTGTCGAGATGGCCGAGAAGACGAAGTACGATCTGATCCTCATGGACCAGCGCATGCCGGAGATGGACGGCACAGTCGCACTTCACAGCATCCGTGCTTCGGATAACGGCGCGAGCAAGGACGTACCGGTCATCTGCCTGACTGCGGACGCGGTTCTGGGCGCAAGAGAGAGATACATCGCCGAGGGATTCTCAGATTATATCAGTAAGCCGATCGACGCGGTGGCACTCGAGAAGACGCTTCTCCGCCACCTGCCGCAGGACAAGGTGAGAAAGGTCCTCGAGGCGGTCGAAGAGGAAGAGCCTTCCGAGGAAAAAGCACCGGAACCGGGCGAAATGGATCCGGCTGCAGTCCTTCACGACGCGGGTATCGAGACGAAGACGGGTCTGTCGTACTGCCAGAATGACGAAGCATTCTACCGTACGATCCTTGCCGAGTATGCGCATGAGAAAGAAGAAAAGGCGACCCGCCTGAATAAGAATTATGAAGAAGAGAACTGGCACGATTACGCAATCGATGCCCATTCTCTGAAGAGTACATCGAAGACGATCGGCGCAATGACGCTTGCCGAGAAAGCGGCGAAGCTGGAGAAGGCGGCCAACAATGAGGATGCCGCCACGATCCGCGCCGGACATGATAAGATGATGGAAGAGTACGAGTTCGTCACGAATGCGATCCTCTCCGTCATGCCGAAGGACGAGAAGAAAGAAGGTGGAAGTGACGTCCTGGAATTCTCTCCTGTAGAGGATGATGTCATGGAGTTCCTGCCCGACGACGGAAAGCAGTAAACCGAAGATCAGGTACGAGTGCTTTTCGAAAGGAAAGACGTACCGGATGCGGGTGCTTCCCGGAAAAAGAAGCGGGAATAAGGGAAAAAGACATAAAGCAGGGAGTAAAAACGCGCGGTAATTTGGTTTTTTTGCGGTGTATCCGCACGCGTGGTCAGGAGTATAATACGAGATAACAAGCAAGCTTCTGTGATTTGCGGCTTCGGCCGCTGGGGGGTTCTTTCGCAGAAGAAATCGAGGAGAAAAAAGCCGGGGGATATTGAAGCTGCTTTTTCCGGCCTGAATTGGGGAAATGAATGACAAAAAAATGAAGGTCTGCCTGGTGGGCTCATCGGGCGGGCATCTTAACCATCTTTACAAGCTGAAGCCGTTCTGGGAGGACAAGGACCGGATCTGGGCGACGTTTGACAAGGAAGACTCCAGAAGTCTTCTTCAGGGTGAGACGATCTACCCTGTGTATTTTCCGTCGAATCGCAGTATCAAAGCACTGATCATCAACACATTCCGCGCGTTCAAGATCCTCCGCAAGGAGAATCCGGACGTGATCATTTCCGCGGGCGCCGCGCCGGCTGTGCCGTTCTTCTACGTGGGAAAACTCATGAGAAAAAAGCTCATCTACATCGAGCCTTTTGACCGCGTCCACACGAAGTCCCTGACAGGTAAACTCTGCTACCGTAAAGCAGATGTCTTCATCGTCCAGTGGGAAGAGATGAAGGAAGTTTATCCGAAAGCAATCTGTCTGGGGAGCATTATCTGATCATGATCTTTGTAACTGTCGGAACACATGAACAGCCGTTCAACCGCCTTGTCGAGTCGATGGACAAGTGGGCGGCGACTCACCATGACGAGGAAGTTTTCATACAGACCGGATACACGACGTATGAGCCGAAGCACTGCCGCTTCGCGAAATTCCTTACCCGTGAGGAAATGATCGAGAATATGAAGGAAGCGAGGATCGTCGTTACGCACGGCGGTCCCTGCTGCTATACCGATGTCCTGAGATCCGGCAAGGTCCCGATCGTGGTGCCGAGAAGAAAGAAGCTCGGCGAGCAGATCGACGACCACCAGCTCGAGATCGGAAGACAGTTCGCACGCCAGTACAAGAACATCCTCCTGATCGAAGATGTCGACAAGATCGGAGACGCGATCGCGCAGTACGATGAGCTGACGAAGGGCATGGATCTGACGGCGGGACTCGATAACAACGCGGTGTTCTGCGAGACTTTCTCCGAGATCATCGACACGCTCCTGAAATGAGGGCACGCCATGGCAGAGAAGACGAAGCTGTCCATAGTCGTACCCATCTACAACGCGGAGAAATATCTCCCTGCGTGTCTGGACTCGCTGCTTAAAACCAAGGGGATCGGGAAAACAGAGATCCTTCTGATCGACGACGGTTCTACGGATGATTCCGGCAGGATCGCCGATTCTTTTTCGTCTTCTTTTTCTCCGTCCGAAAAGCACCCGTACGTGAGGGTGATCCATAAAGAAAACGAAGGTCCGTCCGCGACGAGAAACCTCGGCATGACCGAAGCGTGCGGCGAGTATATCTTTTTCTGTGACGCAGACGATATGGTCGAGCCGGTGCTTTTCGAGAAGGTCATTGCACTGAGTGAGACATCGACCGACGACATGTTCCTGTGGGACAGCGATCTGGTCTATGACCTGAAGGACCTCATGGCGCATAAGGACGCGGAGTACTTCGCGCATTACGGACTTCCGAAAGAGGAGAAGACGTATACCGGAAAGGACATCATGGAGATCCTGATCAGAAAGGGCAAGGGCTTCATCGCGACGGTGTGGCTGTCCGCGTACCGCCGGGATTTCCTGCTGTCGAATCAGCTTTTCTTCGAATCGGGGCTGATCTACGAAGATGAATTGTGGGTGCCGAAGGTGCTGCTCGCGGCGAAGTCCGTGCACTATATTCCGGAGAAGATCTACCTCTACAGGATCCGCTCGGGCTCGATCACGAACCCCGAGAAAAAGGATCTGCGAAAGAACGTCGAGGCGCTCTACTATGTGTACACCTCGCTTTATAAATTCTA
>DBYF01000123.1 GCA_002310155.1 Mageeibacillus sp. UBA1193
ACCCAGCTGATCACGGGAAATACCGCGCAGCATCTGGTTAACCTTCTGTCGAAATACAGAGCTTCCGAGCTGATCTTCAATGAAGATTTCAGCAAGGACGATCTGTTCAATTACGTCTGCGATAACCTGGTCGGATCCGTAACGCTTCGCCCGAATTTCGATTTTTCCTCCGGACTTTCCGATCGTGTTCTGCCGGATGACTATAAAAAGGGGAAAGAAGGAAAGAAGAAGGGGAAGAGTTCTTTTGCCGAGGAAACAAAGAATATCCTTCTGACATCTGCGATCGACGCGATCCTTGCTTATCTTGATGAGACCCAGCAGGCTCAGGTCACTCATTTCTCTACTGCCCGCATCTACGAAGTATCCGATACCATGGAACTCGATGTGGCGACCAGAACGAACCTGGAGATCACATCTACGATCCGCTCGAAATCGAAGAAGGGCAGCCTTCTGTGGGCAATCGATATGACGCAGACTTCCATGGGTGGAAGACGTCTTCGTGAATATATCGAAGAACCTCTGATCGATGTATCGTCGATCACCGCCAGACTCGATGCTGTCGAACAGGCCAAGAATGACTTTATCCATCGTCAGGAATTAAGAGAAGCTCTTCTCGGCGTTCACGATATGGAAAGACTTGCATCCCGTATCGCGCTTTCTTCTGTAAATGCCAGAGACCTTCTGAACCTGAGAAATACGCTTTCCAAGCTTCCGTATATTCAGGAATGTGCATCACATTTCCAGGCCGGCGTGCTGAAAGATACAGTATCTGATCTTGAGGATCTTTCCGATATCTATGAACTTCTAGAAGCCGCGCTCTGCGAGGATCCTCCGATCTCCGTTAAGGAAGGCGGCATGATCAAGGATGGTTATCACGAAGAGGCGGACAGACTCCGACGCGCCAGCAAAGACGGCAAGTCCATCATTCTTGAGATGGAAGCAAAGGAGAGAGAAGAGACCGGTATCAAGAACCTTAGGATCAGTTATAACAAAGTCTTCGGATACTATATCGAGGTTTCTAAAGGTAATGTTCCGCTCGTTCCGGAAAGATATATCAGAAAGCAGACCCTCACCACTGGTGAACGATACATCACCGAAGAACTGAAGAGCATCGAAGATACGATCGTAGGATCCACCGCGAAACTCGTTCAACTCGAATATGAACTGTTCTGTGACCTGCGCGAAAAGATCGCTGCCCAGGTTCACCGTCTGTTCCGTGTCGCTTCGGCACTTTCCGTGCTCGATGTAGTGATGGCACTTGGTGAACTGGCGGAAAGAAACAACTACTGCCGCCCGAAGGTGGATGATACAACAGCTCTTGTTATCGAAGATGGCCGTCATCCGGTTGTTGAGAAGATGCTGAAAGAGGGAGAATTCGTTCCGAACGGCATTTCTATGGATGAAGAGAAGAACCGTATCATGATCCTTACAGGACCGAACATGGCCGGTAAGTCTACTTATATGAGACAGACCGCTCTGATCGTCCTGCTTGCACAGATCGGATCTTTCGTGCCGGCTTCTTTTGCGCATATCGGTATTGTCGACCGTATCTTTACGAGGATCGGTGCATCCGATGATATCTCGCTCGGTCAGTCGACTTTTATGGTTGAAATGAACGAGGTGTCCGGAATCCTGCGAAACGGTACCTATAAGAGCCTCCTGCTTCTGGATGAAGTAGGACGAGGAACAAGTACATATGACGGCTTAGCGATCGCGTGGGCCATTATAGAATTCATTGCGAACCGTTCGATCATGTTTGCCAGAACGATCTTCGCGACACATTATCACGAGCTGAATCAGCTTGAGAAGACTCTGACAGGAGTATATAACGCTCATGTTGAAGTAGAAGAGAAGAATAAGGAGGTTTCTTTCCTCCATAAGATCTCTACAGGAGGAACTTCTGACAGTTATGGTATCGAAGTTGCCAGACTTGCCGGTGTTCCGAGTGAAGTCGTCGAGAGAGCGAATGTGATCCTCTCTGAACTCGATAAGAAAAAGATGCAGATCAATTATACTGATGGTGAAGGCGAAGTGTTTGAAGGTCCGATCTCCGGACAGATCCCGCTTTTCGCTCCAAACCGGACAGAGCCTGCCGACTCCCATTCCCTGAGAGCCGAGCTGGTCAATATGGACATTTCCAGGATTACGCCACTTGAGGCGATGAATATACTTTATTCACTCATTGAAAAAGCAAAAGGAGACGAATAGTTATGTCAAGAATCCATATTCTCGATGCAGCCACCTCCAATGCCATCGCCGCCGGTGAAGTCATTGAGAGGCCTATGTCTATAGTTAAAGAACTGATGGAGAATTCCATCGACGCAGGTGCTACTCAGATCACCGTAGAGATCCAGGATGGCGGAATCCGCCTGATCCGTGTCCGTGATAACGGATGTGGTATGGATGAAGAGGACGCAAAGACTGCTTTTATCTGTCACGCTACAAGTAAGATCCGTTCCCTGGATGAGCTGTTTTCACTTCATTCCATGGGTTTCCGAGGCGAGGCTCTGGCAAGTATCGCAGCAGCTTCCCGTGTGACACTTTCGACTAAAGAACCTTTAGCAGAAAAAGGTACATGCGTTAAGTATGAGGGTGGTCAGTTCATATCCTGCGAACCGATCGGTATGCCCTCCGGAACAACTGTTGAGGTCAGAGACTTGTTCTATAATCTTCCGGCCCGTTTCAAGTTCCTGAAGAAGGATCAGACCGAAGCCAATTACATCCAGGTACTGGTAGAACGTTTTATACTCTGCCATACCGATGTTTCGTTCAAGTTTATCAAGAACGGTAAGACGGTACTGCAGAGCCCCGGAAACTGTGATCCCAGCTCCGCGCTGTATAGTGTTTACGGTAAGGATATCGTCAGTTCCTGCCGTCCGATCGAAGCAAATATCGATGGCATTACGGTAAAAGGATTTGCCGGTCTTCCGAAGATCTCCAGAGCTTCCAGATCCGAGCAGATCTTCTTTGTAAATCAGCGACTTATCCGCAGTAAAACGATTACTTCTGCGGTCGATGCGGCCTACACGAATATGCTTATGAAGGGTAAGTATGCTTTTGTTATCCTCGATATCTATATTCCTTCGCAGGATCTTGATGTCAATGTTCATCCTCAGAAGGCAGAAGTCCGTTTTAGTAATGAATCCATGATCTACAGGGCAGTTTACCACGCGCTGGTGAATACACTTTCCGCGGAAGTTATGAGTGTAAACTATTCTTTCGGTAAGGATTCAGCTGCAAAAGCACCCGCCGACTCCACGCCAGAGACGTCTTCTGTATCCGCTCCGGCATCCGCTAAACCTTCTGTACCATCCGTGTCTTCAGCACCTAAGAGTGTCGATTATTCGAAGAAGATCGGATACCAGAATCTCTATTTCAATGAACCGGAAAAGAGTTACGTAGCTAAGGAAGAAAAGAAAGAAGAACCGGTAGTCAGTGCTCCGGTTTCTGATAAACCGGTGATCAATGAACCTTCCATGCCAGAGCTTCCTGATGTTTCTGAGAGTGCAGCACCTTCAGATATTCCTGAAGCAGTACCTGAAAAAGTGGTTGATGAGGTAAAGGAATCTGTTCCTGAGATCCAGGAACTTGTCACCCAGACCCGTGAAGAGAGCCTTCACGAGCTGGTTTCGTCCCGTGTTATCGGTACATTGTTTGATACATATATTCTTATGGAGAGTAAAGACAGAACTCTGATCCTGATCGATCAGCATGCGGCTCATGAGAAAGTACTGTATGAGAAGTTCGTCGCGATGGAGATGGAGAAAAAGGTCGTATCCCAGCCTCTCCTTGCGCCTGTGATCGTTTCCATGTCACGTTCTGACATCAATTTCGTCGAAGAACATGAGCAGGAACTTTGTGATATCGGGTTCGAGATCTCTTCCATGGGAGATAATGAGCTTGCGATAAGATCCGTACCTGCTCAGATCGATCCGCAGAACGTTTCCAGTGCATTTATTGACATGGTGGACGAATGGATGAATGCCAGTAAGACAAGAAACGACGCGTTGATCCTTTCTCTGGCTACCGCAGCCTGCAAGGCCGCTGTTAAAGGCCATGACAAGCTTCATGATATCGAGATCAAGAGACTTCTGGAAGACCTTTCCAAGCTGAATGATCCTTATCATTGTCCTCATGGACGTCCGATCGTGATCCGGCTTTCGGAAAAAGAAATCGAAAAAGAGTTTAAGCGCATAGTCTGATTCGGAGGAACTGCATGGACCAGTCAGTGATCCTAAAACTGGAAAACACAGGATATAAAGCGATTCCGGTCATCTGCGGCCCAACGGCCAGCGGTAAGACTTCGCTTTCTATCCGTGTGGCGCAGAAACTTCATGGAGAGATATGCTGCTGTGATTCCATGCAGATCTATAGAGGACTTTCAATCGGAACGGCAAAGCCTACAGAAGAAGAGAAGAGGGCAGTGCCACATCATCTGATCGATCTTGTAGATCCGAGTACTCCTTTTAATGTTGCTTCGTATCTTGATACAGCATATGACAAGATAGAAGAACTACTTTCCAGAAGAGTTCTTCCGGTATTCTGCGGTGGAACCGGACAATATGTTCAGGCGCTTCAGAAAGGATTTGAATTTGATGGAGCACCCATCGATCGGGAAAGAGAAGAGGCACTCAGGAAAGAATTCGAAAAGGATGGTATCGATGGCATTTACAGCCGTCTGATCGCGCTGGATCCTGACTGTCGGGAAAAGATCCATCCGAACAATACCAAGCGTGTTATCCATACGCTCGCACTTCTGGAGACGGTTTCAGCAACGACGAAAGATATTCGTGAGGCATCTACTAAAAACGGTCCAAGATATCCATTTGTGTTGTTTGCCATCGACTGGCCAAGGGATGAATTATATAGAAGGATCGATCTTCGTGTCGACATTATGCTGAAAGAGGGGATCCTTGATGAAGCGAAATGGCTCCTGGATCAGAATCTTCCTTCTGATTGCACCGCGATGCAGGCAATCGGTTATAAAGAGCTTTTCCCGTATCTTAAGGGAGAAGGATCTCTGGATGACTGTGTCGCTCTTCTGAAGCAACATTCCAGAAATTACGCGAAAAGACAGCTTACCTGGTTCCGTCATATGGACGATATTCACTGGATCTCTTCGGATGAACTGCAAGATTATGATCTGTCTTTATATATTTCTTCAGCGATATAAGTAAAACGGATAAAATATCGCTTATAAAATGCAGATTGAAAAGAATAAAGGTGATATAGTTTGTACACAACGAAAAACAGGAGGTACAAACCATGATCCACGAGACAGTAAACGAACCTAAGAGAAACCCGATCAGAGCGATTGATTATTTCCTGAATAAGTGCAGAAAGGAATATACAACTGTTGAGATCATGACGCAATCAGGTGAGATCATCGAAGGTGTGATCGACTGCTATGACAAGGATTCTGTAGTCATCCATAATGAAATGACTCAGATCATGATCTTCAAACATGCGATCTGTTATATTTCTCCGAGAAACGGACAAAGGATCATTTCCCCGGAAAAAACCAAATGGGGATACGATCCTTCGAGCAGTGCAACAATAGTACTGGCGGCTGGTCAGATCAATTGACCTTCGTTCTGAAAACTCCATCAACGATGCCTAAGATCCTGCAATCATCATCCTCAAACGGGATGGGTTCATATGCGGGGTTTTCAGGCTGTAAGAGAGCGTGACCTTTCCTATAAGTGAGACGCTTTACGGTCGCTTCATTACCGATCATCGCAACAATGATCTGACCCATGTTTGCCATGTTGTCACGACGGACGATAACGTAATCGCCATCCATAATATGTGCGTTGATCATGCTGTCACCACGTACTTTCAGCATGAAATACTCAGCGGAATTAAAATACTCGGCAGGGAAGGGCATGTAATGATCGATGTTCTCCTCGGCAAGGATCGGAACACCTGCGGTTACAGTTCCAACGAGCGGAATATCTCTCGGAGCAGTAGCATCATTGTTCTCGGTCTCCTTGATCATGATCGCACGACGCTTGCCCGGAATATACTCGATCCTGCCTTCGTCCTGGAGACGGCGGAGATGAGCATGTACAGTAGATGTCGACTTAATGCCTACACCCTGACAGATTTCACGTACAGATGGCGGATATCCCTCTTTCTTAACATAAGAGACAATAAACGCGTAGATGATCTCTAAGGTTTCTTTCAGATTACTCTTGGTGAACTTGTATGTACCCATAAATCTCCCTCCGTACGTTATTTAAAACTATCTTACCATTCTCTATATTCAGTGTCAAACGATTGTTCGCATTTGTAGAAGAGGAGAAGTGTGCTATAATCTGATGGAAACAGGAGACATTTATGGACGAAGAACAGATCAAGTACGAAGAATCTACTGAAGAAGAAACATTAGAAGAGGATTTTCAGGAAGAAACTGAGACCTCTGGCGGTGTTATGCAGTCCATCGGCGGATTTTTCGGTTTCCTGGGCCGCACAACTGTAAACTATTTCAAAGGCCTGCCGGATACGATCAGGAACAAAGTAAAGGCCAAGATCGCAGAACGCAGAAGAATGCCTAAAAGAAAGTCTATCCATAAGGTATATGTACTGGTCGGATATACAACGAAAGAATATGTAGACCGTAAATTCCGTAAGGAGAGAGCTCTGCTGATCATTAGAAAGGTCCTGATCGCTGCTATCGTATTACTGGTATTGATCATGACATATAAATGGATCTCTCCGAAGCTGGACTACAGCGAATATAAGCAGATGGTTGGCATCGACAAGTTCAATGAACTTACTCAGAGTGATCCATTCGCGACCGAGACAACGATCGTAGCCATCGCGCCGGATGTTCAGAATGTCACACCGATTCCTTCGAACACGACAGAGACGAAAGAATCCAAAGAGATTAAAGAAACAAAAGAATCACAGGAACCAGTTTAAAGGATCATCATTGAATGATCCTTTTGCATTTTCGGAAGAGGCAGAAGAGGATGATTCAATTTTAATATTTTAAGAGAAGTCCTTTTTCTTATTGATACAATTAAACAAAATCACAGTTTTGTT
>DBYF01000104.1 GCA_002310155.1 Mageeibacillus sp. UBA1193
CCGGAGAGTATGAGCATCAACTGAGGGAATTTGTGCTTGTCGAACAGAAAGAGCTTCAGAAAAACGAGACACAGAGGAAGCATCAATCTTCCTATCTGAGTGATTTGGACAGGAATGATCGTATTATATGTGGACTCAGAAAGAATGACTATTGCCACCCAAGGAATAAAAAAGGCAAAGAACAACAGTTCAACGGTGTTGCGTTTCTTTTCGTCAATGCTATTCGAGATATTCATATGCTCCTCATGATGTCTGCGCTTTTTTCAGTTCTTACTCAACTTCTACAGGGTTGAAGTCCTCGATCCACGGAAGGCCCCACTTGTTGAGAGCATCCATGAACGGATCCGGATCAAACTCCTCGATGTTGTAAACACCCGGACGCTTCCAAGTGCCGTTCATGATGAGCATCGCGCCGATCATGGCCGGAACACCTGTGGTGTAGGAGATGGCCTGAGAGCCGACTTCCTTGTAGCACTCCTGGTGGTCACATACATTGTAGAGGTAATACTTCTTTTCTTTGCCGTCCTTCTTACCCTTGAAGATACAGCCGATGTTTGTCTTACCGACAGTTCTCGGACCGAGTGTTGCCGGATCCGGGAGCATGAACTTCAGGAACTGGAGCGGTACGATCTCGTGACCTTCGTAGATGACCGGCTCGATGGATGTCATGCCGACGTTCTCGAGGCACTTGAGGTGTGTCAGATAGCTCTGGCCGAATGTCATGAAGAAGCGGATACGCTTGATGCCCGGGATATTCTTACCGAGGGATTCGAGCTCTTCGTGGTGGAGAAGATACATATCTTTCTCGCCGACCTGATCGAAGTTATAGACTCTCTTGATCTCCATCGGTTCAGTCTCGACCCACTTGCCGTCTTCCCAGTAGCTGCCCTTTGCAGATACTTCACGGATGTTGATCTCCGGGTTGAAGTTCGTAGCGAACGGATAACCATGGTCACCGCCGTTGCAGTCGAGGATATCGATGTAGTTGATCTCATCGAACTGGTGCTTCAGAGCATACGCAGAGAAGACGCCTGTAACACCCGGATCGAATCCGGAACCGAGAAGTGCGGTGATACCTGCCTCCTTAAATCTGTCGTGGTAAGCCCACTGCCATTTGTACTCGAACTTTGCGGTGTCGAGCGGCTCGTAGTTCGCGGTATCGACGTAAGGAGTCTTGGTCGCGAGGCACGCGTCCATGATGGTCAGATCCTGATAAGGAAGTGCGAGGTTAAGGCATACGTCCGGCTTGAACTCTTCCATGATGGCGACGAGCTCCGGAACCTTATCCGCGTCTACCTGTCTTGTATGAATAATGGTCTTTGTCGTCGGCTGAAGCTTCTCCTTCAGTGCGTCACACTTGCTGAGCGTTCTGCTCGCGATCATGATCTCCGTGAAGACCTCGCTGTTCTGACAGCACTTTGCGATAGCAACAGATGCTACGCCGCCGCAACCAATGATCAATGCTTTTCCCATAATAATCACTCCTTTTCTATTTGTTATCCGGCCCATGGCCGTCTGTCATTTTCCGTATTTCATGATGAGCGTCTCTCTTAGGATCTTGAGCGCCAGCGCTGTGCTGCATCCGCTCTGATCGTATGGCGGGGAGAGCTCTACAAAGTCCATGCCCACGAGGTTTACATCCTTCAACTGCATCAGGCAGGTCCGAAGTTCCTCGAAGGAGAGTCCGCCTGCTTCCGGTGTTCCGGTTCCCGGGAATTCTCTCGGATCCAGTACGTCGAGGTCTACAGTCAGGTAGATCGGAACAGGTTTTTCAGAAAGCCTCAGAAGTGCGAGCACTTCGTCAAAGTTATCTGCTCTGAAACGCTCCATCTTCGTGTGCGTCTTCGCAAATTCGAATTCTTCCTTCGTGCCGGAACGGATACCGAACTGGTAGATCCTGCCGTCGCCGACGATGTCGTGGATCCGGCGGAGCACGCATGCGTGTGAGAGTTTAGATCCGATATAGTCTTCACGAAGGTCGCAGTGTGCGTCGAAGTGAAGAACGACGACATCCGGATATTTCTCCGCTACCGCGCGGAAAGCACCCAGTGAGACCAGGTGTTCGCCGCCGAGCATGATCGGAAGCTTGCCGTCATTTAAGATCGCCTTCGTTTCTTTTTCGATGAGAGCAAGTGCCCGCTCCGCGTCACCGAAAGGAAGGTCCAGATCACCGGAATCGCAGATCGGAGCGTCCTCAAGATCCTTATCCTGATAAGGGCTGAAGGACTCAAGACCGATGCTCTCAGATCTCATCGCGGAAGGTCCGAATCTCGTTCCCGGGCGGAAAGAAGTGGTGCCGTCAAACGGGGCGCCGAAGAGGACCGCCTCGGCATCTTCGTATGAACAGTTCAATGCGAAGAAGTTTTTCTCGATTCGATCGATCATTATTTCTTACCTCCCAGAGTATTTGTCGTGTCGTTATTCGGAAGCTCTTCCATCGCTTCCAGAAGCTTCTGCACGTAGTTCGGAAGCGAGAACGCTCCTCTGTGCAGGTTCGTGTTATAGTACTTCGTCTCGATGCCGAGTTCTTTCCAGTCGGCGGCGTGCATGTCTCTGACCGGATGGTATTTCTTCGACGCGAATCCGAAGAGCCAGTGGCCGGACGGATACGTCGGGATGTGTGCCTGATAGACTTTGCATACAGGGAAGTTCTGGTGTATGCGTTTATGCGCGCGCTGCATCGCACGAGCGTCGTTGGCATAGAACGG
>DBYF01000145.1:0-5417 GCA_002310155.1 Mageeibacillus sp. UBA1193
TGAACGATCTCCATGTTGTTTACGTTAAAAGCACCTACAGCGTAACCGCCGTTATATGCCTTCTTGAACATTTCAGTAGTAGTAACTAATGGCATAAGTATGTTCTCCTTTAATGATATTTGTTATATATGTAAATAAATTTACACCAAACCTTATTTTACGAGGAAGTATAGTATTCGTCAATTCTATCGGCGAAACATCAGTTAGTTTTAACTTACTCCTCTTTTGCGCCGTCTTCCTCAGCGGAAACCGCTTCCTTGACGTCCTCAACAGCCTCTTCAGCAGCATCGTTCAGAGCCTCTGCAGCTTCTTCCGCCGCCTTCTCTGCTTTCTCCTGCTTCTCTTCCTTGAGAGCTGCCTTTACGAGATCAACGGAATCGTCCTTCGAATCATCCTTCTTGGAGGAATCATCCTCGTCTGTATTCAGGGCATCGTACTTTTCCTTTGCCTTGTATACGGAAGAAACGAGCTTAGCTTCCTTAGCGAGAAGATCGAAATCCTCTCTGGTAGCCAGATCCTTGGAAGATGTCTGGTAGCAGACTTCTTCATAAACGTTGTCGAGGATCAGGTAATCCACCTTCTCCATGTTCGCGCCGAGAGTGGAGTTCTGAAGGAGCTGTGTAGCACGGTCAGCTGCACCGTCTCTTGCGTCAAAGGAATCGAACGGAATCGTGATCTTATTGAACATATAACGAAGAGCGACTTCGTTCTTCTGATAGTCCATGGCAACACGATACTTTGCGATAACGAATGTGTGGATGAATACCACGACACAGATGAGCATGATCGCGCCGAATACACACCACAGAAGCGCATCCGGTGACTCGCCGCCTGCGAACAGATAACCTACCAGACCGGCGTCGATCGCAGCAACGATCAGTGTGATGATCCTTCTCTTTAAGATCTGCTTCTTGGAAGCCGGAAAACAGTGGACTGTGTCCTTTGGCAGTTTATCCAGTTCTTCCTGGGAGATCTCTAAGTTTTTCTCTTCAACTTCACTCATAACAAAACCCTCCGAACCTGTTATTTCTTAAGTGCTTCGATTCTCGAGAGAACATTGTCCAGCATCTCCTGATACTTGGCCTGCTTCTCTCTTTCTGCATTGATGACCTTCTCCGGCGCCTTCTTGACAAACTCTTCATTGGCAAGCTTCGCGTTAACACGCTTCATCTCGCCCTCGAGACGCTCTTTCTCTTTTCCGAGACGCTCAAGTTCCTTATCGATATCGATCAGGTCTTCGAGCGGGATATAGATCTCACCGGCAGAGCAAACACAAGCCACCGCGGTATCCGGGATGCCTTCCTTGTTCTGCTGTGTGGTGACCTCAGTAACATTCGCCAGACGCTCAAGGAAAGCCTTGCCGTCTACGAACATCGCACGGTTCTTCTCATCGGAAGAAACGAGGATCATGCCGATCTTACGGGACGGAACAACGCCCATGTCCGTTCTTACGTTACGGATCGAGCGGATCGCGTCCATCAGGATCTCCATCTGCTTCTCTTCAGCGGCGAATACTTCGCTCTCGCGGTATTCCGGCCAGTCGGAGATCATGATGGAATCTTTCTTAGAAGTAAGTACCAGATATCTGTAAACTTCTTCTGTCAGGAACGGCATGAACGGATGCAGGAGCTGCATGGATCTGCCGAGTACATCATTAAGGATGAACTGTGCTTCTTTTCTTGTCGCGCATTCCTTATCGAAGAGACGGGACTTCGCAATCTCGATATACCAGTCGCAGTATTCTTCCCAGATGAAAGAGTTGATCTTGGAAAGAGCAACACCGAACTCGTAATTATCGAAGTTGTCGGTAACTTCCTTGATGACCTGGTTCATACGGGACAGGATCCACTTGTCTTCGAGTGTGTACTTGGAAGGATCGACATCGTCAAATGTCAGATCGTCTTCGCAGTTCATAAGAACGAACTTCATAGCGTTCCAGATCTTGTTACCGAAGTTTCTTCCGGCCTCGATCTTATCCTGCTGGAAACGCTGGTCGTTACCCGGAGCATTACCAGTAACGAGTGCATAACGCATAGCGTCCGCGCCGTACTGCTCGATGATCTCGAGAGGATCGATACCGTTTCCGAGAGACTTACTCATTTTTCTGCCCTGGGAGTCACGAACGAGACCGTGGATCAGGACAGTATCGAAAGGAGTTTCCTTCATGTGCGCGCAGCCGGCAACGATCATACGGGATACCCAGAAGGTAATGATGTCATAACCGGTAACGAGTGTATTTGTCGGATAGTAACGCTTCAGGTCAGCAGTTTCTTCCGGCCAGCCGAGTGTACTGAACGGCCACAGTGCCGAAGAGAACCATGTATCCAGAGTATCCGGATCCTGGCGCATCGGCTTGCCGCACTTCGGGCAGACAGCGGAATCTTCCTTGGTAACTACGAGCTCGCCGCAGTCATCGCAGTAGAATGCCGGGATTCTGTGACCCCACCAGAGCTGACGGGAGATACACCAGTCACGGATATCCTCCATCCAGTTGAAGTAGTTCTTATCGAATCTTTCCGGAACGAACTTGGTCTTACCGGAACGGACAGCTTCGATCGCCGGCTCAGCAAGAGTCTTCATCTTAACGAACCACTGGAGGGAAACACGCGGCTCAACTGTCGTACCGCAACGGTAGCAGGTACCAACGTTATGAGAGTGCGGCTCGACCTTGATGAGGAATCCGCCCTCTTCGAGATCCTTGACGATCTCTTTTCTTGCTTCGTAACGGTCCATGCCGGCATACTTCGGATAATCCTCAGTGATCTTAGCGTCCTCTGTAAGAACAGTGATGACCTCGAGGTTATGGCGAAGTCCGACTTCAAAGTCATTCGGGTCGTGTGCAGGTGTGATCTTAACAACACCGGTACCAAACTCGATATCAACGTAGCTGTCTGCAATAACCGGGATCTTTCTTCCTACGAGCGGGAGAACGAGCATCTTTCCGATAACGTCCTTATAACGCTCATCTTTCGGGTTAACGGCAACCGCTGTATCGCCGAGGAGTGTCTCCGGACGTGTGGTGGCAAGCTCGAGGTATCCGGAACCATCCTCGAAAGGATATCTCAGGTGCCAGAAGGAACCCTGCTGGTCTTCGTATTCAACTTCCGCGTTAGAGATGGAAGTCAGGCATTTCGGGCACCAGTTGATGATGCGCTCGCCTCTGTAGATGAGACCTTCGTTATAGTACTTGATGAATACATCTTTAACCGCTTCGGAGCAGCCTTCGTCCATGGTGAATCTTTCGTGGTCCCAGTCGCAGGAAGCACCGGTCTTCTTAAGCTGTTCTACGATACGTCCGCCGTACTGCTTCTTCCACTCCCATGCACGCTCGAGGAACTTGTCACGTCCGAGGTCGTCTTTGGTAAGACCCTCTTCCTTCATCGTTGCTACGATCCTCGCCTCTGTAGCGATGGAAGCGTGGTCGGTACCCGGTACCCAGAGGGTATCGAAGCCCTGCATTCTCTTATAACGAACGAGGATGTCCTGAAGTGTGTTATCCAGGGCATGTCCCATGTGGAGCTGGCCTGTGATGTTCGGCGGCGGCATAACGATACAGAAGGAATCCTTGGATGTATCGCCCGAAGGTTTGAAATATCCTTTATTCATCCATTCCGAATAAAGTCTGCTCTCGGCCTCTTTCGGGTCAAAAGCTTTACTGATGTTATCTGTGCGTCCCATTATTTCGCCTCCAACTTTTCACTATCTTTCTTTCTGATATCTGCACGCTTGATCTTACCGGAAGTGGTCTTCGGAAGCTCATCGACGTACTCGACGACACGCGGGTACTTATAAGGTGCAGTAGTCTTCTTAACATGATTCTGAAGAGTCTTTGTCAGCTCTTCAGATGGCTGATATCCCTTGGTCAGTACGATGGTCGCCTTGACAGCAAAACCTCTGACCGGATCCGGGACACCGGTGACGGCACACTCGAGAACAGCCGGGTGCTCCATAAGAGCGCTCTCTACCTCGAAAGGTCCGATACGGTAACCGGAAGACTTGATAACGTCATCGACTCGTCCGACATACCAGAGGAAGCCGAGCTCATCACGATAAGCGGTATCACCTGTGTGATAGAGGCCGTCGTGCCATGCTTTTTCCATAGCCTCCGGGTTATCGTCGTAACGAAGGAGAAGTCCTACCGGACGTCCGCCGTACTCTTCAGAAGTTCTGATGCAGATCTCACCTGTCACACCGGTCGGGCACTCATTGCCGTCCGGATCAACGACAGCTACGTGGAAACCCGGTACCGGATAACCCATGGAACCGGTTCTCGGAAGTACCCACGGGAAGAATGTTCCGCAGACGACGGATGTCTCGGACTGGCCGAAACCTTCGTAGATCTTGCAGCCTGTGTTCTTCAGCCACTGGTTGTATACTTCAGGGTTCAAGGCCTCACCTGCCGTGCAGCAGTGCTTGAGGTTAGAGAAATCATAACCCTCGAAGCTCTCCTTGATCATGAAACGGTACATTGTCGGCGGAGCGCAGAATGTCGTGATCTTATAGTCGCAGATCTTCTTCAGGATGTCCGCGCCGTTGAACTTATCGAAGTCATAGATGAAGAGTGTCGCTTCGCCGAACCACTGTCCGTAGAACTTACCCCACATGCACTTCATCCAGCCGGTATCGGAGATCGTGAAGTGAAGTTTGCCGTCTTCAACTCTGTGCCAGAATACACCGGTAAAGAGGTGGCCGAGCGGCAGGGTATGGTCGTGAAGAACCATCTTCGGGTAACCAGTCGTACCGGAAGAGAAGCACATCAGCATCGGGTCAGTAACTACTGTTCCCTCAGCACCTGTCGGACGTGTCCACTCATCGCTCTGCTTGGCGACTTCCGCGTCAAAATCGATCCAGCCATCCTTCTTCTTACCCCAGGTAACGCAGCGGATGACCTCGTGATCGTACTGATCCTGATCCTCATCGAAACGCTCTGTGCAGTCGTCATCACCTGTGATGACCGCCATCTTGATGTGCGCGCTGTTGACACGATAGACATAGTCTTTCGCCATCAGTTGGTTGGTCGCCATAACGGTAACGGCACCGATCTTATGAAGTGCCAGTACCGAGAACCAGAACTGGTAGCCTCTCTTAAGTACCAGGAGGACGCGGTCGCCCTTCTTGATGCCCTGGCTCTTAAAGAAGTTGGCTGTCATATTGGAATACTTTCTTACGTCGCCGAAAGTAAATCTCTTCTCTTCGTTGTTCTTACTTACCCACAGGATCGCCGGCTTGTCCGGTGTTCTCTCTGCGATCTTATCCATTACGTCATACGCGAAGTTGAACGTCTCCGGATAAGTTACTTTATAGTTCTTTTTAAGGTCATCGAGAGTAACGAAATCGTCTCTGTTTCTCCCAACAAATTCTTCATATATTGCCACGGATCAAATATCCCCCTTCATTACGATCGCAAGGAATTTACA
>DBYF01000145.1:5549-7323 GCA_002310155.1 Mageeibacillus sp. UBA1193
ATATCATTCGGTTCAACCGTTACATAGAACGGCTCCGCGATCTTTTTTCTGAATGTAAATGCAAGATGCTTGTAGTTATATGCCGCACGGCGGTCAATTTCAAATCCTTCGCCCTTGC
This sequence comes from Mageeibacillus sp. UBA1193, assembly GCA_002310155.1. Lineage (GTDB taxonomy): Bacteria > Bacillota > Clostridia > Saccharofermentanales > Saccharofermentanaceae > Scatonaster. The sequence continues at coordinate 5,668 of DBYF01000145.1, forward strand.
GGACGACGCAAGCTATGGAGAGTTTCGGGGAGTCACCCACCATAATGTCGACCATGTCGACGCCCAGGATCACCGCGACGTTATTGAGAAAAGAGACGGAAAAGTCTTTCTTTCCTTCTTCATAAAGAATGTAATCTTCTTCGGACATTTCGAGTCTTGCAGCCATGGTTTTCACATCGATCTCTTCGATCTCACGAAGTGCCGCAATACGCTCACCGATCTGACGCAGTTGATCTGTCATATTGATCCCTCCTAAAACGTTTCGTGCCGATTTTCTACACAATTAGTCCATAATATCGGTCTTATTATAATAGTTTTCAGGGAATGAAGTGTCAACTGACAAAGTGACTAATATAAGGTATAATTAAAAAACGTTGGGTTTTATATCATTAATCTTACCTTTATGACATATCGCCGACGTCTAAAAAGCTACAATTTCAGGTAATCTGTACCTTTATTCGGAGGTTCGTATGGCAGTCAGTGAAAAGACAGCGGCCAGCGCCGCTGCTTCCAAGATCATCAACAACGTAAATCAGGTCATTGTAGGTAAAGACAAGCAGATCAAGCTTCTTATGGTCGCGCTTCTTACCGGCGGACACGTACTCCTCGAGGATGTTCCGGGCACCGGCAAGACCAAGACCGCGAGAGCTCTCGCCCAGTCCCTGGACCTCAAGTTCAAGCGTGTCCAGTTCACGATCGACCTTCTCCCTTCGGATTTAACAGGTATCCACTACTTCGACAGATCCGCCGACAAGTTCGTGTTCCGTGAAGGCCCGATCTTCACGAATATCCTCCTTGCCGATGAGATCAACCGCGCGACCGCGAGAACACAGTCTTCCCTCCTCGAATGTATGGAGGAGAAGCAGGTCACAGTTGATGGCGAGACACGTGTGCTCCCGCCGCCGTTCCTCGTTATCGCGACACAGAACCCGATCGAGTCCCAGGGTACTTTCGCACTTCCGGAAGCACAGCTCGACCGTTTCCTTCTGATGCTCTCGATGGACTATCCGTCACACGAGGAGAGCATCCAGATCCTGAAGCGTTTCGCCACATCCGATCCGCTCACCACGCTTGAATCTGTAGCTACTCCGGACGAGCTCCTCTCCATGGCAAAAGAAGCTTCCGAGGTCTACGTCGCGGACTGTGCATATGATTACGCGACATCCGTCGTTGAGGCTACGAGATCTTCCCAGGAAGTACGTATCGGCGCGAGCCCCCGTGCTCTCCTGGCTCTTGTTGCCGCGGCAAAAGCACTTGCGCTTCTGTCCGGCCGCACCTTTGTTACACCGGATGACATCAAGGAGCTTGCTGTTCCGGTCCTTGCCCACCGTCTCTCGATGCATGCCTCCGGTTCCCTTTCCAAGAACGGAGGTATCCAGACGCAGCATGACCATGCCGCTTCCGTGATCAATTCCATCCTTGATACTGTCGCATGCCCTACAGAAGATTTTTCTAACAAATGATACTGATCGTTTTTCTATCACTTCTGGCCATTCTGGCGATCCTTGAACTGATCTACTATCGCAATCACGCGTTAGACGATCTGCATCTTCATGTGTCGTTTTCCCAGCCTGTCGCTGCATTCGGAGAAGTGATCGAGGTCGTCGAGGTCGCTGAGAATAATAAGAAGCTTCCTCTCCCCTTCGTCCTCCTGAA
>DBYF01000145.1:7367-7906 GCA_002310155.1 Mageeibacillus sp. UBA1193
GAAGACATGCTCACCATGAAGCCGAATTCACGGCACACCCGACGCATCAAGGTCAAGTGCGTCAAACGCGGCTACTATTCTTTCGTACGTGTAAACCTCACCACATCGGACATCCTTATGGTCGAGAAGATCGCGCGCTCATTCGATAATGACGCGAGCATCACGATCCTTCCTGAGATGATCCCTCTGCCCGAGATAAAGACACTTATGTCCATCACCTTCAGTGATGTTCTTCAGAGAAGAACTCTCCTTACCGACCCGTTCTCCTTTGCCGGCATCCGCGAGTACCAGCCCTGGGATCCCATGCGTTCCATCAACTGGACCGCGACCGCCAGAGCCGGCGACTTCATGGTCAACCAGAACACTTCCACATCTACGAGACAGGTATCGATCTTCGTAAATCTGGAATTCTATAACATCAAGGAATCCGTAGCCCTTCTGGAAAAGTCCATAAGCCTTGCTTACTCCTATTCCGCCGAGCTTTCTGCCGCAGGCATCCCTTCCCAGGTCTTCACCAATGGACGGGACGCGATCACCGG
>DBYF01000145.1:7945-12199 GCA_002310155.1 Mageeibacillus sp. UBA1193
CTCGCCCTTGCCCGTATCGACTTAAGCGCGGAGGTCGTCCCTTTTTCCGATCTGATCGACGAATACCTGAGCAGCACCGGAGCAAACGACTATATTGTTGTCATCTCTCCGAAGTACGACAGTACTTTCCGGCCGATACTTCTTGACCTGAAAAAGAAGAGACCCTCTCTTCTGTGGGTAATGCCCTGCTACCACACGACCACCCAGGTCAGCCTGGAGAGCGCTCTCGCATCCGGCTATATGAGATGGGAGGTGAAGGGAAATGACCGATAATCTTGAAAAGAAACGTTTTGTCTCTTCTTACCTCGTCATTGACCTGATGACTTCACTGATGGTCTGCTTTACCATGATCTCTTTTGCAGTCATGAGTCTGGTCTACTTCGTAGTCACGGATATGTCCTACATTCACCTCATCTTCACCGTGATCCCATGCGCTGCTTTCGTACTGATCCGCAGACTCCGTATACCGCAGCCCCTGATGCTTCTGCTTCACGTTCTGACCGGTGTCGCGTACGTCATCGTTTTTGACAAGCTCTTTCTTACCGGAATGAAGCAGGAGATCGGGTGTATCTTCTTTGTCAGCATACACGTGCTCGCTCTTTTCATTCACTCCATGACACACAGGTACTCGAGAAAATCGCACCATGTCACGTTCGACAATCTTGTCGTTCTCCTGTCGGTCCATACGGTACTTCTGGCCATCATCGCGATCATGGGCGCATACGACCGCAACTTCTATGTTCTTCTGGATTCGATCGTTATCGTCGGACTGCACTTCGCCGCAAGACAGCTCGACGTCTTTGATACCAAGTACTATCACAACCTTCACTCTTCGACACAGCCGATCAAGAGCATGAAGAGTCAGAATCACTACACCATCGTACTGATCTTCGGCGGTATTTTCTTCGCACTTTTCCTTCTGCTCTTTATGCCGGTCGACATGATCTCCAAGGGCATCCAGACCGTAATTGGCGCGGTCTTCTCCTTCATCGGCATGATCCTCAATTACATAAACCGCTGGGTACATGGCGGTGGAGATGACTATATAAACACCGGCGCCGGCCTGACTCCTGCGAACGATGAGAACTACGAACCATCCGAATGGGCAGAGATCATTACCGTCGTAGTTATCGTCCTTCTCGCACTTCTGTTCTTCTTCGTAGTCGTCACCACGATCCGCAGGATCATCAAGCGCTTCCAGGTCGCGGAGGGGACTTCGAAAGTCGATGAGGATAAAATCGTCGTTGATATCATCGAAGACGTTCCTCAGCAGAAGAAGAGCTCTCTGTTCTCACGCCGTGATTTCGGAGAAGGATACGAGGGAAAGATCCGAAAGAAGTACTATCAGACCGTCACCCGGGCGATCAGATCCGGCATCACGGTAAAGCCCGCTACTTCTACCCGTCAGATCGAAGAGCAGATCAAAGAGAAAGGAGATCAGTCCATCTCTGAACTGACCTCCCTGTACAATTCTGTTCGTTATAACAAGAAAGATTCCTGATACTTACGACTTGAGCATATCATCGATCATAGCCAGTGCGCCGTAGAGGATCGAGTCATCACCAAGCGCCGCTGCCTTGATCGTAACGGTATCCCTGATCGAAGGCATGCAGTATCTGTCGACTTCCTTCAGTACTTTCTCGAGGAAAACACTGCCCATGGCTTCCATAACACCGCCGCCGAGAACGACCATCTCCGGGCTGAACGTATTGATGAGGTTTCCGATACCGATCGCCAGATAGTGGCACGCACGGTCGATCGCTTCGAGAGTAACTTCGTCTCCCTCATCGTATGCCGCCTTCAGGGCTTTGCTCTTAAAGACACCCTTCGATACAGCCTTCGCCATAGAAGTATTTCTGCCTCTTTCCGCCTGTGTACGGATGTAATCGGAGATGCCCTGCTTACTGGAGAACGCTTCGAGACAGCCTCTCTGTCCGCAGTTGCACTTCGGTCCTTCCGGATCGAGCACCATATGTCCACACTCGGCCCCCTTGTCGAGGTGTCCGGTGAAGAGCTTGCCATCGACGATCAGGCCAGCGCCCATTCCGGTTCCGACGAAGAGTCCGACGACCTGTGTCAGTCCTTTGGCCGCGCCGTATTTCCATTCACCGTATACACCGACATTTACGTCGTTTCCGATAAAGAACGGAACCTTGAACTTCTTCTCGATCGCCTTCTTGATCTCGTAGTTTTTCCACGGAAGATTCGGCGAGAAAAGCACTATTCCTTTTTCGATATTGATTACGCCAGGAGCACCTGCCGCGATCGCCGCGACATCCTTGATGGAGATGTTGTATTCGGAGATCAGCTGCTCCACGAGGGAAATGATCGTATTCTCGATGTTCTGTGAATCATCACCGCTGGCTTTCGTTTTCTTCTTGATGCGGTAAACGATCTCACGCTTGCTGTTGAAGATAACGCCCAGGACCTTGGTTCCGCCAATATCCAGACAGATATAGTACTTACTGTTTGCCATAGTCATTGCCCCTTCCGTTTTTCAAGTTCATCAATCAGAGTATACATTTTCTGAACTCCGTTTTCCAGGTGATAGTAATGCACGATATACGGGAAAAGGAGCACAACGATCAGTGCCAGCAGCATAAGTACATACCACGCTTCCGACAGGATAAAGATACCGAAAACGACAAGCATGGCAATCGCGAAAAGCACTGTCACGATCAGGTGGATGAGACGCTCATGCTGAAAATATAAAAGCCATCTCTGCATATACGAAAGCAGGCTTTCAAGCCTGCTTTTATCACCGGTCCCGCCTTTCGACTGAACCTGATCGTATTCCGAAATAAAGTTTTCCGCTTCCTCCAAGAGCTTCTTAAGTTTCTTAGCCATAAGACTTTCACCTCAAATCAGGCGCCTTTTTCCTCGGTCTTGTCAGTTCCGCTTCTGCTGGATCTGGACTTCTTCGGTTTCGCGCCCTTGATCAGTTCCGGACGGGTACCCTCCGTGACGCATTCCTTATGCACGATGCACTTAACGGCATCCTGCTGGGACGGTACGTCATACATGATATCCATCATGAGATCTTCGAGGATCGCACGAAGTCCACGTGCACCTGTCTTTCTCTCGATTGCCTTCTTCGCGATCTCTTCTACCGCGTCATCGTCAAACTCGAGCTCGACGCCATCCATCTTCAGCATCTTCCAGTACTGCTTGAGCAGAGCATTCTTTGGTTCTCTGAGGATACGGATAAGAGCCGCCTCATCGAGTCCGTCGAGTGTAACGTTGATCGGTACACGGCCGATGAACTCAGGAATAAGACCGAACTTCATGAGATCCTGCGGAACGAGCTGCGAGAGCCACTCGCCGGCCTGCTTCTCCTGCTGGGAGACGATCTCGGCACCGAAGCCGAAGTTCTTCTTACCTACGCGCTGTTCGATGATCTTCTCGAGACCGTCAAAAGCACCGCCGCAGATAAAGAGGATGTTCGTCGTATCGATCTGGATGAACTCCTGATGCGGGTGCTTTCTTCCGCCTTGCGGTGGAACGTTGGCGACCGTACTCTCGAGGATCTTCAGAAGTGCCTGCTGTACGCCTTCACCGCTGACGTCTCTCGTGATGGAGGGGTTCTCCGATTTCTTCGTGATCTTATCGATCTCATCGATATAGATGATGCCGCGCTGGGCAGATTCTACGTTATAATCCGCAGCCTGAAGGAGCTTGAGGAGAATGTTCTCGACGTCCTCACCTACATAACCGGCTTCCGTCAGGGTCGTCGCGTCCGCGATCGCGAACGGTACATTCAATGCGCGAGCCAGAGTCTGGGCCAGAAGTGTCTTACCACATCCTGTCGGACCGATCAGAAGGATATTACTCTTCGTCAGTTCGATATCGTCAGTACTGCTGAACTTGGAGAAAACTCTCTTATAGTGGTTATATACGGCAACAGACAGAGCCTTCTTCGCCTGTTCCTGACCGATGACATACTCGTCGAGCGCCGCCTTCAGTTCGGCAGGTGTCGGCAGATGATCCTTCGGGCCTGTTCCGCTGGTCTTCCCGGACTTAAATCCGACTTCATCCTCAGCCAGGATCGATTCGCAGATCATCACACACTCATTGCAGATGTAGATGCCCGGCGGGCCCGCAAGCATGCGGGAAACCTCATTCTCGCCCTTTCCGCAGAAAGAACAATGGATGATTCCGTCAAAATCCAGTACGTCGTCTTTACCCATATCTACCTCTCACACTATCGCAGAAATACCCTCTCGGGCGCATTCTACATATGTATTCTTATATCAT